>JAPULP010000427.1 GCA_027294815.1 Gemmatimonadota bacterium
CAGCAACTCCAGGTGCGCCGCGCGCAGTTTGAGGAAATCGCTGCTCGGGCCGATTCGGCTGTCGCCATTGCCGGACAGGTACAGGGATTGGAGCAGGAAAACACGCGTCTCCGAGCCATTCTCGGTTTGCGGGCGCGCATGCCTGTCCATCACGTCGGGGCCGAAGTCCTCCATCAGACAGCGCAGACGGAGGGGACAACGCTCATCGTGTCGGCGGGAACGCGAGATGGGGTGAGGCACCGAGCGCCGGTCGTTGCGGTCGGCGGCTTGGTCGGCAATGTGCAAACCGTCGACCGCAACACATCAATCGTGCATTCGTGGACACACCCCGACTTCGCCGTGGCGGTGACGGCCTTGGGTGATTCGGTTGTGGGCCTGGTGGTGCCTTACTTCGCACCTGTGACCATGATGTTGGAGTTACACAGCGTGTATTACGGCGGTCATATCCCACCGGGTACCCTGGTGGTTACCTCCGGCCTGGGGGGGGTCTATCCTCGGGGCATTCCGGTAGGGCGCGTCCGTGAGGTGTTGGACGACCGTGTCGGATGGTCTCGCAGTTTTTTGTTGGAGCCGGCCGTGCACCCCGCGGCCGTATCTCACGTGCTCATTCTCTTGGCAGAAGCCGGAGACTTGAGCGGCGCGTTTGAGCGGCAGTGATGAACACGGAGCGCAGCGGACTCCAGGTTGGCGTCGTGCTGTTCGCGCTCGTGATCATGCACTTCACCGTGCGACCGCTGCTCGGCAACGATCGCCTGGCCCCTGATTTTCTCTTGCTGGCCCTTATGTTCTTCGCCATCCGGAGCCGTCCGTCGAGCGCCGCGGTGGCGGGGTTCACCGTGGGCATTGTCGCCGACGCGTTGACACCTTTGGCGTTTGGCGCCGGAGCGCTGGCCCATACGGTGGTCGGATACCTCCAAGCCTGGGCCAAGGCCGTGTTCTTCCCGGATAACCTGTTCGTCACCACGGGGCTCCTCCTGGGTGGAGTGTGGGTCAGGAATTCCCTTGTCCTATTGGCGGGGGGGCAGATGCGCGGTGTAGAATTGGTTTGGGCGCTCACCGCCTGGTCCATCGCACAAGCCGTCACAACAACGCTCACGGGGTTACTCGTCCTCATCGTTTTCCGACGTTGGTTCAAGATCGGGATCTTGCAGTGAACTGGAATCATCCACACACCCTTTCGCGTCGAGCCTTTGCGGCATCCGGTTTTGTGTGGGCGGTGTTTCTCGTGCTCGGCGGTGCGTTCTTCCGCTTACAGGTGTTGGGATCCGATCAATACGCGGTTCAGTCACGAAACAATCAGTATCGTCCCATCGCCCTGCCCGCACCTCGGGGAATAATCGTTGATCGGAACGGTGTGGTCCTCGCGACGAATGTTCCCAGTTTTACGATTTCGCTGTTGGCGCCAAACGAGACGGCCTTCCGGGCGGTGCTCGACTCGATCGCCCAATACGCACCGCTCGACGCCGAGCGGTACGCCGCCGTGATGCAACGCTACCGACGATCACCTGACAATCCGATCGACGTGATGCGTGATGCACCGTTTGCAGTGGTGGCGGCGCTGGAAGAGCGCAAGTCGTCGTTTCCGGGCATGATCATGCAGACCGAGCCCAAGCGGTTCTATCCGCACGCCGACATCGTCTCGCATCTCTTGGGGCATGTCGGAGAAGTTTCCGAAGAAGAGCTAGCGAGCCAACGGTTTGCCCGGGCGCGCATGGGTACCGTGGTGGGACGTGGAGGCCTGGAAGGACAGTATCAAGACCGGCTCCAGGGATTCGACGGCCACCGGCTTGTCGAGGTGGATGCCCTGGGGCGGACGATCAAGGATGAAGGGGTCGAACGTCTCGAGCCGGTGCAAGGAGACACGCTCGAGACGTCACTCGATTTCGAACTGCAGAAATACATCACCGATATTTTCCCGGCCTTCGGCGACCGGGGTGCGGTGATAGCGATGGATCCCCGAAACGGAGCCGTGCTCGCGATGTATTCTGCACCGAGTTACGACCCCAACGAGTTCATCGGTGGCGTGGATCCGGATCTCTGGAATGAATGGCTGTCGTCGGAGGCCACCCCCTTGCTCAACCGGGCAATCCAAGGTCTCTACCCGCCGGCGTCACCGTGGAAACTCGCGTTGGCCCTGATGGCTCTCGAGCGGGGAGTGGTGGACATGGAGACCACGATGCCGGTGCAGTGTAACGGAGGATATCAGTACTTCAGCCGCTACTTCAGGTGCTGGCGTGCGAGTGGGCATGGAGAATTGACGCTCGCAGAGGCGATACAGCACTCCTGCGACGTCTACTTCTATCAGCTCGGGCTGAAACTGGGGCTCGAGGACATGCTGCGCGACGGTGTACAGGTCGGTTTCTCGCGCAAGACCGGGGTGGACCTTCCGGGGGAGATGAGCCCGGTCTATCCCGTGACCACCGCTTACTTCGATTCGCTCTACGGTCCGAGCGGGTGGACGAATGCGATTACGCTCAACTGGGCCATCGGCCAGGGAGAAAACACGCAGACGCTCATCAGCATGATGCGGTTCTACGCGATGCTGGCCCGAAACGATGGCAGGGCGCCGATCCCGCAATTGGTACCGTCGGATGGTAATGACCGGAGCTTCCCGGTGGTGGCCCGCGCCGAGAATGTTGCATTGCTGCGGGTGCCGCTCGAGATGGTAGTTGAGAGCGGGACCGCCGTGGCATCCCGGATTCGGAACCTCCGCGTCGCGGGGAAAACCGGGACCGCTCAAAACCCGCACGGTCTGGACCATGGCTGGTACCTCGGGTTTGCACCAGTGGACGATCCTCAGATAGTTGTGGGCGCGATCATCGAGTTTGGTGAACACGGGTCGCGTGTTGCGCCTATGGTGAGTCGAATCATCGCACGGTATTTGTTGGGTCCCGACTCGGATTTGGGTCGACCGATTCGCTGGGTGCTTCCCTCGGATTCGGTGCCCACGGCCGACACATTGCGGCCGGGACCGATTCGGCGCCCCGGTACACGCTAGTTCACCGTAGACCGCGGAGGACGCAGAGGCTCTTGGCTTTTCCTTTTCAAATTTGTGAAATGGTGGACTAGCGATGCGGCGAGCTGGTCTCGATACCCCACTGCTCTTGACAGTGACGACCCTCCTCGGTTTGGGGCTCGCAATACTGTATTCCGCCGGGCAAACCGACTTTCCCACCATCGCCACAGGTATCTGGCAGCGCCAACTCGTATGGCTCGGAGTCGGCGTCATCGGTGCGGCGCTCATTTTTCGAATCTCGCCGCGGATCCTCGAGTGGCTCACGCCGTTTGTGTATATCGGGGCGATCGTGCTGCTCGCGGTCACGCTGGTCGTTGGTACAGGTGCGGGTACAGCGGTGGGAACAAAATCGTGGCTTGCGATCGGGGGGATTCGGCTCGGACAACCGTCAGAGCTGGCAAAACTCGCAACCATCCTCATGCTTGCGCGGCACTTGGCGGGTCGGAGAGGGCAACCACGTTCGGCGTTCGAATTGATTCCGTCGGGCATCATCGTTGGCATTCCTCTGTTACTTGTAGGGTTGCAACCCGACTTGGGGAGCGCGCTCGTTTTTCTCGGCATCTTCTTTGCGATGCTGTTCTGGGTTGGGGTGTCTCCGTGGCTTCTCCTGTTAGCGGCCTCCCCGATGATCAGTTTGTTCTTGGCGTTTTCGACGGGGTTGTGGGGCGCGTGGATCGTGGCGCTCACCGTGTTGCTGGTGTGGCTGCGCCCGTACATACTCGAAGCGCTCGTGGTTTGGGGAATGAACGTGCTCATGGGCGTCGTCGCACTACGATTGTGGACGGGGTTAGCGCTGTATCAACAAAATCGTATTCTCTCGTTCCTCAACCCCGAGATCGACCCGCGCGCTACCGGATGGAACATCATTCAATCACGGGTCGCGATCGGCTCCGGGGGGATCTTCGGAAAAGGATTTGTGGAAGGCACGCAAAAACGACTGGCATTTCTTCCTGCTCAGCACACGGATTTTATTTATCCGGTCCTGGCGGAGGAGTTCGGCTTCGTCGGTGTCTTGATATCGCTGGCGCTGTTTGCCCTGTTCTTCACGATTCTGATTCGTATTGCCCGCCATGCGGTCGATACGTTCTCCTGTGTGATGGTCGCCGGTGTGGCCGGTCTGATGCTGACGCACGTAGTCGAAAACGTGGGCATGACCGTAAAACTGCTTCCGGTGACGGGCATTCCGCTCCCGTTCTATTCCTACGGAGGTTCGTTCATGATAGTGTGCCTCTTGAGCATTGGTCTTACACTCCGTGTTGCCTGGGACTCACGACTCGGGGGATACCTCGAGGGGTAGCGTCTCAGGCGGCTCCGAATCAGATTCCCTAGCCCAATTGCAATCCTGTTCCCCGCGGCGACCCTATGGCTTGGTTTCGCAAAGACCGAAAATCCAGACGACCCTCGCGCGAGCGGCTGGACATTCCGCCCGACGCATGGGAGAAATGTCCGGAATGTGGACACGTGGACATCCGCGACAAATTCGAGCGCGCGCTCGAGGTCTGCCCGGAGTGTGGCTTCCATCGCCGTATCAGCGCGCAGAGTTACATCGATTTATTGACTGACGAGGGATCTTTTACCGAGCTGTACAACAATTTGCAGTCTTGTAATCCGCTGAAGTTCGAGGGGTATGCCGACCGGCTCGTCCGCGCACAACGCAAGGCGGGACCTCACGACGCGGTGATCACCGGGCACGGCACGATCGAGGACGAGAAGTTGAGTCTTGGCGTGATGGAGTTTGCCTTCATGGGCGGCTCGATGGGATCGGTCGTGGGAGAGAAAATTGCCAGGCTGACCCGGCGATCGATCGAAGAGCACGTGCCGCTGGTGATCGTCTCGCGGTCCGGTGGAGCACGAATGCAGGAAGGCATGCTCAGTTTGATGCAACTTGCAAAAACGTCGGCGCAGATCTCAGCATTGAAACGCGAACGCGTACCGTACATTTCGATCCTGACTGATCCCACCACTGGTGGTGTCTCGGCGTCGTTTGCGATGCAGGGAGACATCAACCTGGCGGAGCCGAATGCCGTGATTGGATTCGCAGGGCCGCGCGTAATCAAGCAAACCATCGGGCAAGACCTCCCGGAGGGTTTTCAGACGGCGGAATTCCTGTTGGACAAAGGGATGGTCGATCTCGTGATACCACGGGGCCAGCTCCGTTCGACGACCGCCAACCTCCTCAGGATGATGCAAGGCCGCTGATCACGACCTCGCTTTCCTACGACGAAGCATGTGCATACCTGTTTCCAAGGTTGGGTGGATCCGGGCGTACGTGGTCGCTCGAGCCGACCCGTAGGCTGCTGGATGATTTGGGTAATCCGCACGAGCAATTCCCCGCGATCCATGTCGGCGGGACCAACGGGAAAGGCTCCGTCGCAACGATGGTGTACCAGGCGCTCCGGGAAACCGGGCTTCGCGTCGGCCTGTATACATCGCCTCATCTGGTCGACGTACGGGAACGAATGGTGGTAGACGGTCGTCCGATCAGCGAAGAGGCATTCGCCGCATGGACAACGCGATTGCGTCCCACCATCGAGGCATCCCACGCGAGTTTCTTTGAAGCCACAACCGCCATCGCGTTGGCGGATTTCGCTGCCAGGGGGACGGACGTGGCTGTGGTCGAGGTCGGACTTGGTGGACGGTTGGACAGCACAAACGTTCTGACGCCGGTCGTCGCCGGTGTGGTAAATGTTGGGCTCGATCACACCGAATACTTGGGAAGCACGCTTGGGGAGATCGCCGTCGAGAAGGCGGGTATCGCAAAACCCGATATCCCCTTTATTATCGGCGAGACGAGGGCCGAGTTTGCCGACGTGTTGCGTCGAGAAGCGGAAGACGTAGGGGCACGAATAGTCGGGATTCCACCGACAGCGGTTTACGACGGACCGCTTCGTTTGGAGGGCGCCCACCAGCGTAGGAACGCGGCAGTCGCCAAGGGGTTTGTCGAGGAGTTGCCGGCTCATTTGCGTCCGGACCATGGAGCCCTGACCGCAGGGTTTGCCAAAGCCTGGCTGCCCGGGCGCCTCGAGCGGCGCGGTCGCTGGATCTTGGACGTTGCCCACAACCAGGAGGGAATGAAAGCCCTGGCGGATGCCCTCCGGCAGCGGCCGCCATCCACCCCGCTTCATGCGGTGCTCGGCATTCTGAAGGACAAAGACGCACTGGGCATGGTGCGGGAGCTATCCGACCTCGCCGAGCGGATTTGGCTGACCTCACCGCCCTCGGCTCCCGACACCCGCCGGCCCGACCCGGTCACGGCGTTCGGCGTGACCGATTCGGAGGTCCGGGTCCAATGGGACTTCGATCGGTGTCTGGAGGAGGCGCAAGATGGTGCCAAAACCGTGCTTGTGAGTGGGTCGTTCTACACGGTGGGCGACGCCATGTCGCGGTTGCCCGGATTCCGGCCGTTCGGCTAGATTGTCTGATGCAATCAAAAGCGCTGCCCGGCTTTAGAGATTTTTACCCCGCCGACACCGCGCTCCTCCATCATATCTTTGCTGTTTGGCGCACCGTTTCGGCCCGATACGGCTTCGAGGAGTACGACGGTCCCCCGCTCGAACCTCTCGACTTGTACACGACAAAGAGTGGTGAGGAGATCGTGGACCAGCTCTATCATTTCGAGGACAAGGGCGGGCGGGCGGTGGCATTGCGGCCGGAGATGACCCCATCGTTGGCCCGGATGGTGGCCGCGAAGGCCTCCGACTTCA
>JAPULP010000428.1 GCA_027294815.1 Gemmatimonadota bacterium
GGCGTCGGGTGGCAAACCGGATGTCGTGTTGATGGCGAGCGGTTCCGAGGTGAGCATCGTCATGGAAGCCAAAGAACTTCTCGAAAAGGACGGCACGGCCACACGCGTGGTGAACATGGCGTGTCTCGAAATGTTCGCCGCCCAGGATCAGCAGTATCGGGACAGCGTGTTGCCGCCGGATGTGCCGCGTTTGGCGGTCGAAGCTGCGCACCCGATGTCGTGGTACCGGTGGATCGGCGACCGCGGCGACGTGATGGGGATCGAGCGCTTTGGCGAGTCGGCCCCGTGGAGGGATCTCTACGCACACTTCGGGTTCACCCCTGGCAACGTGATGGAGCGGGCGAAACAGCTCCTCAGGGGGTAGGGGAGGGGGGTAATCATCAGTCCTTACGTCCGTTCGGTCTCACTCGGCCCGCTCGATTGGCCGGTCAGAACTCGGCTCGAGGTGATGGCTGCCACACGTGTGGTGGAAGGGATTTGGAAACGTGATCCGACGGTGTGGGGCGGCACGGGTGGGACCCCTGAGTTACGTGACCGGCTCGGCTGGCTCGACATCGCCGAGCGCTTTCTCAAAACACACGACGATCTCACCGACTTCGCCGACAGCGTGCGCGCGGACTGCGAGAAGATCGTGCTGTGCGGCATGGGTGGTTCGAGTCTCGCGCCCGAAGTGTTTTGGCGGACGTTTCAAGGAAGGCCCGACTATCCCACGTTTGTCACGCTAGACAGCACCACGCCCGCTGCGGTGCGGCAGGCCGTACATCCCGACGAAAAAGCGCTGTTCATTATATCGAGCAAGTCCGGCTCGACGATCGAGACGACCTCTTTCCTGAACTATTTCTGGCAGTTCACGAACGAAGACCCGTCCCGCTTCGTGGCGATCACCGATAAGGGATCGGGCCTGCACGACTTGGCCACCGCCAGAAAATTCCGCAGAGTCTTCGATGGCGATCCCGAGATTGGCGGGCGCTTCTCGGCGCTCTCGCCGTTTGGGATGGTGCCGGCTGCTCTGATTGGCGTCGATCTCGAGGCGATCGTTGCCGGGGCGCAAGCGGCCATGGAAGACTGCCGCGAGACGGCGTCGGCAGATAACCCCGGTGCGTGGCTCGGTGCGGTTTTCGCCGAAGCGGCGATGGCCGGCCGCGACAAGCTCACACTCGTGTTGTCGCCGGCGCTGGCGAGTTTTGGCCTGTGGGCGGAACAACTCGTTGCCGAGGGTACGGGAAAAAATCACAAAGGCCTGTTGCCCGTGGTCGATGAGGGCACGGCCTCGATCGATTCGTATGGCAGGGACCGTTTGTTCTTGTCACTCGGCGTGAGCGGTGATTGGGATCCCGACATCGAACAACGTCTTCTCGACCTCGGCGAGCGCGGTCACCCGGTGTTGCGGCTCTCGATCCCAAACACCGAAGACCTCGGTGGGGAATTCTTCCGCTGGGAGTTCGCCACCGCGGTGGCCGGCACCATACTTGGTATTAACGTGTTCAACCAACCCAGCGTGGGCGAGAGCAAAACGAATACTCAGGAAGTGCTCGACTCGAGCGCGGAGTTGCCTGCCATCGACACGCCGTCAAGAAATGAGCTTGGGCAGTTTCTCACGGGTGTGCAATCGGGAGACTATGTCGCGGTTCAAGCCTACGTCACGCCGAGCCTAACGCACGATGCCGCTCTTGCAGCTATCGCGCGAGTCCTTCAAGAGCGCACCGGCGCGGCAGTAACGACGGGGTACGGACCGCGTTATCTCCATTCGACCGGCCAATTCCACAAGGGCGGCCCGCCAAAAGGACACTTCATCCAAATCGTGGAAACGCCGGAAGAAGATCTGGCGATTCCTGACGCGGATTACACGTTTGGGCAGTTGGCGCGGGCTCAAGCGGAGGGCGACGCCCGCGCGCTTATTGCTCGTGGCAGGCCGTTGTTGCGGGTGGCGACGGTTGGGGAGCTGGTTGGGTTGGTGGGGGCGCGGTGAGGCGCGATTTCAGATTCTAGATTCGAGATTCTAGATTTTGTGGAATTTTGATTCGTCTGATCATATCAATCTGCAATCTAGAATCACTATTCTAGAATCTAGAATCCCTCACCCCATCTGCACCAATTCCGACTTCGCCTCATGCTTCTTGATGTAGGCGTTCGGATCGTGTTCCAACGCTCCTTCCGGCAGGTACTGCCAAAAATCGCCGAGGTCCTTCTTGATCCGGTTGATATAGAACTGGGGGATCTCGGTGGACTCGCCCTCGAAGAAACGCCGGACGGTGAGGTCGGTGTCGAGCAGGTCGCGGATCGTGCGGTAGTACTTCATCCGGCCAAAGCCTTCCGACGATACCGCGCGCAGCACGTTCATCCATCCCGGAATCGTCGAGCCCTGGGCCTTGAAACGCCGCGCGATGCGGCTCCACGAGAACGTGTGCTCCGTTAGGCTGATCACGTTGTCGTAGAATTCCTTCCACTCGTAGTTCTTGGGACGGACGTTCATCGCGTGGTGGTTGTTCAGGAAGTGGAACGGGAACGGCAAGACTCGGCCGTCTTGTTGTAATTCGAGATTGAGCGGTGCGGCTTCCCCGAACGCGGAGAGCAGCGAGTAACCCGGGAAGGCAGCCGGGGTCCTGTCGATGAAATCCTTGGTCAGCTCGAACGGCTCGGTGCCCGAATCGCAGTCCAGGCCGAGTACGAAGTTGGCCTGCACATATGGGATGTACTTGAACATCAGGTTGATGTGGTCCGACACCTGCTCGACTTTTTCTTGCCCCTTGCGCGCTCCCGATTTCGATTTGTTACCCAGGTCGTACCACGACTCGATCCCGGGCAGCATCGCTTTGAAACCATTTTTCTGCAACCGCTGTAGGTGCGGCTCGGACAGCAACGAGAGGCTGCTCTCGGCGACGTGGTCCATGCTATTGGGCGGCACCGCGTCTTCGAGCGCGTCCATGTAGTCGTTGAAACGCACGCCGAAGTTCGGATCGTGCCACCCCACGCGCGGCCGTTTCATCTTGCGGAGCAGGAAGCGCAGGTCGTCGCGCATCTGACCGAAGTCGAGTGGTTTGTAATCCACCACCGAGTCGATGCAGAAGCTGCACGTGTACGGGCAACCGAGGCTTCCGATCAATGGAACGAGCTTGATGGTGGGTGCTTTGGCGAGGGTCGGCTCGATGAACTTCCACCGCTCCTCCACGCTGGGAAGCTCGGTCGGTTGATCGTCGGCGGCGAGATGGATTCCCATCGGGCGATGCGGTTCACCGTCCGCGAGGATATCGCTGATGATTTGCTTGTCGGTGAACCCGGTGACGTAGTCGAAATATCGCAGCGCGTCTTCCGGATAACACCGTGCGTGCGGACCGCCCAGCACGGTAACTGCGCCGCGCTGCCGGCACATGTTGCTGATCGCGTAGGCGAGTTGCGCCGCTTGGGTGAACGACGTTATGAAGACGAGGTCGGTTTCTTTAGGGATCTCTTCGAGTAGATTTTCAAAACCGGTGTAGCAGATGAATCTGACGTCGTGGCCGGCAGCTTCGCACCACACCGAGACGACCTGGGGCATGATACTGACGAGGTTCGGATTCATGACGCGTGCGTACAAGGCTTTAGTCGGGCCCTTGGACACTAAATCGATGACGGCAATCTTCAGTTTAGGCATTGGGCCTCGGGGACGCGTAAGCGCTAACGGTCGCGATATTTAGCGCGCCTGTCAAGACTATGGGTGTGGGTCGAGTGAAAATCCGCTTTTGCCTGAGTTGCACAAGTGCTGAGTAGGATCCTGGCCGGGATTCTCGCTGCAGCGGCGGCGATTGTATGTATTCGGCTTGGTTTTTGGCAGCTCGACCGCCACGAGCAGCGGGCGGCGCAAAATGCCGTAATCGAGCAAAGACTCAGTGCCCCCCCCCTCGCCCTCGACGCGTCGCTCGACCTGAATTGGGATTCACACGAGTTCCGCCGTGCCCGCGTGGAGGGTGTTTTCGATTATTCGCGCGAAGTGATCGAGCAGGGTAGGGTGGTGAACGGCGTTCCGGCCGTCTATATCGTCACGCCCCTCGTGACGCAAAATGGGCGTATTCTTCTCGTCGAG
>JAPULP010000429.1 GCA_027294815.1 Gemmatimonadota bacterium
CCCACATCGAGCATCACGGGCAAACAGCGAGACGGATGAATACCAGCACACGCCGTATAAATCGAAAGCTTGCCGATGGGAATCCCCATCCCGTTGGCACCGAGGTCGCCGAGCCCGAGTATGCGCTCTCCGTCGGTGACGACGACGACGGCGATATCGCGCTCCGGCCAGTTGCTCAACACCTCCTTCACTCGCCCACGGTCTTGCGCGGTCACGTAGAGCCCGCGCGGACGACGGAAGATGTGGGCGAACTTCTGACACGCCTCGCCGACAGTTGGCGTGTAGATGATCGGCAACATCTCCTCGATGTTGTCGATGACCGTACGATAGAACGCGGTCTGATTCCGGTCCTGGAGGCCGTTCATGAAGATGTACTTGTCGAGATCCCGGCCCTTGCGGTGGAAATTCTCGAGGATCCTGCCTTCCTGCTCCTCCTGTGTGAACACCCGAGGTGGCAACAAACCCCGGATCTTGAGCTTGTCACGTTCCTCCTCGGTGAACCCGGTACCCTTATTCCACCGCGGGTCGTAAAGGAAATCGATCCCGGAAACCGGCCGCTTCCTACCGGGTCTCTCTGGCTTGTCGTGTTGGGCCAATCCAATACTCCCCGTCGATTCACGCTCTTGTCTGGACGTTTGACACCTCTCCCCAAATCAAACAGGCGGGGCGGTCGCCGGGAACGGGCCCCCTTTGAACCCGGCCTGAAGCTTTCTTCGCGGTCTCACAACCGATGTTCAACTTCTCCTGCTGGCGGGGGTTGCCGCTGGTGGGACTCGGTTTAACCGCCGTCGGACTCGCGGCATGTTACGTGCCGGCCAGGCGAGCGACAAAGGTGAAGCCGATCCATGTCTTAACGAGCGAATGACACGGTAGGGTGTATGAGTAACGCCCGATCGACCTACACCCTACAACCTATTCCCTACTCATCACCCAATCCCAGTGAGCCTCCGCCCTGGCAACCACGGCATCGACATGTTCGTCGAGCAACAAACCCCGCTCGACTAACGACCGCGCTGCTTCTTCGGCGGCGCGCAAGTAATCGTCTTTGTCGCGATACAAGGCCTCGATGCTGGGCCGAGGATCGCCGCTACTGCGCCGTTCCTCCTCCGTCTTGGCGAGCGGGATATAGGTCCCGGTGAAATTGGTTAGCGCGTCCGTCCCACCGGGAAATCCCGTACGAAGGTTCCACGGGGCATACGTCGCGAGGGGTGCGAGGATTTCCACGGACGGCACGCCACCCCGCTCGTTACCAAGTCGATCTACTTGCGGGACCATCACCGGGAATCGCTTGCCGAGCTGGGGCGGCTGGATGTCGATGATGCCTTGCTGCCACCGCGGCCCGTAGTACGCACGATACGCGTCGTGCGCCACCTTTGGAAAGGCCAAACCCGCTAGCTCCGGAAACTCCACCTGCTCGACGGGAACGAGAGTGCCCGCAGCAACCTTCGGATACATGCTGGGCGGCGGACTGCTGACATCCCACGCCCAATCCATCATCTGGACAAGCAACGACCGAATCGTGTATTGAAAGTGGAGTGGGTTGCCGCGATACGCGTTGGTGTTCGGCAGACGACTGTTGTCGGGTGGTGGAAAGCGACCAACTCCGTGCTGACCGCTCGCCAAATGGTACACGCGCTCGTTGGGATGCAGCTCTAGGTCCCGTCCATCCACGGTGGTGTGGATCAGCGAGGCCGCCCTCCCCCAATACTCGTAACCAGTATTCGTATAAAAAATTCTGGGAAGATGAGCGTCGTTATGCTGGTGGGCGAAGAGTCCATCGATATCGCCCGTTTCCGGATCTGTTTGGGTGCGACTCGTAAACGGGAAGATGTCCGTCGGATAAAAGAACGCGGAGTACGGATGCGCGTCGCGCGACGGCTGCGCGAACCGATGGTTGAAGCTGCCACGGCCCGCGCCAGCGGTGTGCACCATGAGACCATCGAATACTTTGCGGTTCCGCTCGTCGGTGTTGAATCCCTGATAGACGAAATGTCTCAGAAACCGTCCTGTCTGTGAGATCCCGATCGCAATACCGCGGTCGACCGGAAATAATCGATCTTCGCCGTACTTGGCATACGACATCATATCCCGGATGATGGCCAAACCGAGTCCGACGACGGTGGGTTCCTCCGCCACGTACACCATCTCGTAAATCTTTCCGGCCTCGAACCCTCTTTCCATATAGATACTCGTCGAGTCGAACACGACACGGTCGTTTTCGAGCCGCGCGAAGCTCCAGTCCAACTTTGGAATCACCCGCCGCGGCGCCATGCGGCCGTCCCGGACGGTAAGCACGTTGTCCGCGTGGCCCGTGTCGGCAACCGGATACGCGATCTGGGTGCGATGCCCGAGCCCGAGGGTGTTGGTCGCGCGGTCCACCGTCCAATCGCTCCGGACGAGCCCCCGAATGGCGTCTGCCCCTTCGGTCGCAACGGGCAGATGGGATTTCAAGATGTGTTCCTGGTCGGGCACGTCATGCTGCCATCCCACCCAGATTACCGTGAGCCCGTGCCGCATGAGCAAGCCGTCGCCGAAGTGTTCCTCGAGTTCGGGATTGCGCGATCCGCGGGCGCCGTTGAAGTACGATAAGCTGGCCTTGCCTCCTCGGTTGCTTACCTCGAGGAGCGCCGTTCTGGCGCTGCGACTGGGGTCCTTGGGCTGCAACACCACGAAGTTCGCCCACACCTCGACCAATCCGTCGGCGTTGCGAGGTGCTTTGTCGAGATCCACGATCCTTGCATTCATCGGGTTCGCCGGATCGAACACAAAGAAGACGCGTCCGACGATTTTCTCGTACACCCCAACGCCACCGAATGCGCGACCTTCCAGAACGTCCACCCGTTCGTCGATGACAATTCGGAGCACCTCTGCCCACATGCTGGTGGGTGTGGCGAGGCCAATGACAACGATCAAAAGACCGACGAGACGTTTCAAAAGGCGGGGCGGTAGGGCGGCAAGGCGGTACATGATCCCGTGAATAACAAATCTGTGCGGGCCTGTCAAACGTCTACCGCCTTACCGCCGTACCGCCTGGGTGGGGTAAGGTGTGGGGAGGAGACCGCCGTACCGCCTGGGTGGGGCGAGCTGTGGGGGGATACCCCCTTAGTTCAGCTCTTGAAACTCACGAATCTCGAACCGCGAATCGTCGTTGAAGAAGCTACGGCTGGGATCGATATCGATATCGGTGGGATATCCGAGGACCGCGTCGTAGCGAATATCGATCTGCGAGGCGGCGTTGTCGATGGCGTTTTGAATGAAATCGAACAGAACGTCGATCGTCGGGAAGACGCCTACGGCGAATTCCGTTATGGGGTCCCCGGAATCGAGATCGGTCACCGTGTCGATCGTGTCGTCACGAACGGTTATGCGGACCGGGATCAAGAACTCGGGCAAACAGTTGAAACAAAGGTTCTGAAACCGGATGCTGTAATCAGTAATCGCGGCAACGTCCCACAGCGACCGGTGCTCATCGATCTCGGTCTGAACGTCCTGCGAGTCGGAGGTGAAGATCACACAGCCGGCGAGGAACGGCAGCAACGCTAAGAGAGCCTTCTTTCCCATACCGAAGTATCACAAATCGCGCGCCGCCGCGCTACCGGGTGGGCCACGCGACTCAGTTGAATTGAGGGTGGGCGGCCGCAATCCGGTTGCTGCCCTCGTGCCTCGCGTCTTGCAGCGCCGCGCTGGCGGCCTCGAGCAGCCCCTCGGGGGCCTCCGCGGTTTCTGGCACCGACGCAACACCGAACGAGCACGTGAGGAGGTGCTCTCCCCCGGCCCAGTCGAACACAGACTCGCTGACGGCAACCCGGACCCGTTCGGCCACCTCGAAGGCGTGATGGAAAGGAGTCTCGGGCAGGAAAAGGGCAAAATCCTCGTCGCTGACGCGCGCAGGTAGATCGTAGTCCCTCAAACTCTTCCGGAAGATGCGCGCCACATGCTTGATGGCGGCCGTCACCGCCGGGGGCGCAAAGTCGTCGAGCTGGTCTACGTTCACCCTCAACAGGGAACACGGCCCCTGAGCGTCCTGCATGGCCCGGTCGAGGGCTCGTTTGTTGGGTTGCCCCGTCAGCTCATCCGTCATCGTCCGATGTTTGGCGGCGTACAGATCGACCGTGCGACTCATGATAGGACCAGCGTCGTCGACCAGCTGCTGGACCCGCTTGCTCACATTTGCGTCGATGCCCTCGCGCCCATTGAATACCACGAGTGCACCAACTCCTTGGGGCCCATCACTTAGCGAATAGACTATGGCGCGGTCTTCCCGTGCACGCCGATTCTGTCGACGCGTGCCGAACACCTCCCCGCCTTCCGCGGCCACGGTGATGTTGCCGATACACGCGCGGCCCACCACCGAAGTCGGGGCGATGCTCAAACGCACCAATCGACGGTCCGCCCCCGCCGACACGGCCACGACCGATGCCCCTGGGGACAGCGGATCTCGCGTCACGACAGCCGTGGGAAATCCGGTGATCCGTCTGCTCGCCTCGCAGAGTGCTCCGCCGATGCCTTCGACCGTTTCGGGGGTAAGCCAGTCCGGAGTCGCGCGTGGCAACGGCTCGACCTCCCCGCTCTTACGGCCGGCCGCAAACTCCACGAGCATGCGACGGATATCGGCCAGCGCCATCCGCCTGCCTTTGTCGTCCACCGGGTCGGTGAACAACACCGCACCGCCCAAGCGGCCGTCCCCAAACGCCACGATCACGCCGTCTTCGGTGATGATGTGCTCGCGACATTCGGCGAGCGCGAGGGACGCGAGCATCACCGTGCGCTCGACCAAGGGAGGAGACGGAGGGGGATTGCTCCTGGACCACACAGGGTCGCCGTCCTGAGCCACGACACACGCGGCCTGCGCCCCGTGCGCGCGGCGGATCAACTCCACCAGGTGTTGTATGTCCGCTGGAAGGGACTCGAGACCCCCAAAGGGTCGACGCCGTTGCCGCACCCAAGCGAAGCCCGCCGCACCCAGCACCATGCCTCCAATGGCGACCGCCAGGAGTGTTGTGATGGTGCCCATGAACCTCCTCCACTATTGTGATGGTGCACCGCTCACGGGGGGCCGAAACGGCGGATCCGAGGCGACGGCACGTACCAAGCTCGCTAATCATGCATCCCAAACGACGAGTCCGTCAAATCGACCCTCGCCACCTCACCCGTCAACCCATATTTTTAGGCGACTTTCAGCCCTGAGCTACGCCATTGGCCGACCTCTTCGACTGCCTCCAAACAGCCGTTGACGACAGTTACCGTCCAATCCAGGAACCGGGCCGCGGCGGCATGAGTCGCGTCTTCCAGACCATGGAAGTGGATTCCCTGTGACCACCGGATCCCCCGTTCACGACTTCAAGACGCTCGTCCTCTCCTTCCATCCGGTCATCGCCATCGAGACGGTCGAAGAAGACCGAGCGGCCGATCTCGTCCGACGGGTGGCAGCCGAGTTGAACATGCCGGTGTTCGACTGGTCCCTGACGCAGGGTCTGGTCAAACGTCCCGGTACCCAGTCGATGCACGGCACCAGCGAGCCGCTCGGCGTGGTACGGCATATCGAAGACCTCACCGTCAAGGGCATCTTTCACCTGAAAGATTTTGCCCAGCACCTCGAGAATGCGGCGGTCGCCCGGAAATTTCGTGAGGTCGCCCAGGGTTTTTCTCGCAAACTCTCCACGATCGTGTTGACGAGCCCGAAGTTCGATCTGCCTGGCGACGTCGAACACAGGGTCG
>JAPULP010000043.1 GCA_027294815.1 Gemmatimonadota bacterium
GCCTGCGTGGCCTTGTCGGAGGGCCCATAAACGTCGCTGCTAGGCGGCGCGCGGGGTCTCCCCCACCAGGGGCAGCTCCAAATACATAAGTGAGTGTCCCGTTGGGGACGCCACCGTACTTGGAACGCCCAGGACCGCCGCCAGCGGTCCTAGCGTTCCGGTTCCGGTGATTTGCACATACCGTCCGTCTGCCCGGGTCTCGGGCACGAACGTGAGCCGTCCAACCAGCAGCTTCCGCAGGAGTTGCCGGGCCTGTGCGGTGTGCCGCGACAGCAGCCCGCGCCATTCGGTCAGCCGCGCCGTCAGGTCGCGCTCCAGCCGCGTCAAATCAAGGCTGGGTAGCTGCGCCACCCGTTCCAGCGCCGTGAGCTGTGCCCGCAGACCCGCCTGCCGGCGCTCCCGGGCCTTGATGGCCGCCACCACCGACGGCACGTCCCCACCGGCCGCCAGCGCCTCCGTCAGGCGTGATAGTTCGCGTTCGAGACCAGCCAGTTGCCCCCGGACCGTTCCTGTGTCGGGCGGATCGTGTGTCAGAGCCGCGATCCGCTCAGCCGCCCGCCCCACCGCTGCCGTCACGACCTCGGGCGAGAGGATCTGCTCGCGGACGGCCTCCAGCAGCGCCTCATTGGCCCCCTGTCCCTACCAAAAACTCGGTACCTGTTGTGGTCGTTGCAGTTACGCGCGGAGACTGATACGGTCCGCCGCAGCATGACCGCGCTGCTCGTCGCCCTGCTCGCCGCCTTCCGGTCGTCCGTTCGGTCACGCCTCGAGCTCGAGACAGAGATTCTCGCCCTGCGGCATCAACTCGCCGTCCTCCAGCGCCAGGCGCCAAAACGCCCGCGTCTGGGGAGCGTCGATCGCATGCTGTGGGTGCTGCTGTCGCGGCTGTGGCCGAACTGGCGCCGGGCCGTCCAAATCGTCACGCCCGACACCGTCGTGCGCTGGCACCGGTGCGGGTTCGCGCTCTACTGGCGGTGGAGGTCACGACCACGACGGATGGGCCGACCGGCCGTGGCGGTCGCCATCCGGGAGCTGATTCGAAGAATGCACGCAGCCAACCCGCTGTGGGGCGCACCACGCATCCACGGCGAGTTGCTGAAGCTCGGCCTCACGGTCTCACAGTCGACAGTGGCGAAGTATCTCGGGCGGCGCGACGGACCCTCGTCCCAGACCTGGCGCACCTTCTTCGTCAATCACGTCGCCCAGCTCGCCTCGATCGACTTCTTCACGGTCCCCACCGCCACGTTTCGCGTGTTGTTTGTCTTCGTCGTGTTGTCCCACGACCGACGCCGCCTCGTCCATCTGAACGTCACCGAGCATCCGACAACGGCGTGGACCGCCCAACAGCTCCGCGAGGCGTGGCCGTGGGACACCGCGCCGCGATTCGTCATCCGCGACCGCGATGGGATCTACGGAGAGGAACTACACAACGTCACGCAGGCGATGGACATCGACGAAGTCCTGACGACGCCGCGTTCTCCGTGGCAGAATCCGTTCGTCGAACGCGTGATCGGCTCCCTGCGACGCGAGTGTCTCGACCACCTCATCGTCTGGAACGAGCGGTCGCTACGGCGCTCCCTCAAGCAGTACCTGGTCTACTATCACGAGTGGCGAACGCACCTCTCGCTGGACAAAGATCCGCCCGTGCCGCGGGCCGTGCAACCGCCGACCTGCGGCACGATCGTGCAAATCCCGCACCTCGGCGGTTTGCACCATCACTACGAACGTCGCGCCGCCTAATCCTCGCTCTTGGGCTGCTGACGGCGTGCCTCCCACGTGGCGTCGTCCGCCATCCGTTTTCCACACGGGTTCCCCGTCGTCTGAAGGACCAGCAACGCGTGCGACGCGCGCTACAAGCCGCCTGTCCGTGACGCTGATCGCACGCGATCGGACGACTTCCCACGCCGATCTAGTTTCTGGTAGGGACACGTGCCTCCAGAGGTGACGGCCGGACAGACCGGACCGCAGCGGTCGGACGAATAGCCGGGAGAACGGTGTCCGGGATTCGAGTCGCCGCCCAGTCACCATCCCTTGCCGTGCAGGGCGATAACTCGCGCGCGAAACTCCAGAATGTCCATGGAGATAGCTCGGGTAATCGTCACTGCACCGTGGCGATGACCGTCGCTGTTATATATCCGGTATACGGATCGTCGAAGCCCTTGGCCGCATATTCGCACTCGATGCGAATGGTAACGGTGCTGCCAGAAATCGAGAGGACATCGGTATCGGCCTCCACCACGTTGGCGTGGTGATCAGAATTGACGAAATCCAGTTTGAATCCATTCAACGCGACCCCTGCCTGGAGTACAGTCGAACCAAAAACCACACTGCCTTCGATTTGCTTGCGGCCGATTCCTGTGGGGACGCTGAGGCTGATGGTTCGATAGTCCGTCTTGTCCTGCGCGTTCGCGACGAGGGCCGACAGCACCGTCGATTGCGCAAGTATCGACTCGATCCTCCTGCCGTGATTGTGACTCAGCGCCGCCGTCGAGCATCCCCCATTGGTGTGAACTCCGACGATGTTCCCGTCCGGACTCTTTAAGATGCCCGACCCTGACGTGCCCCCAAGAGTATCGATACTGTCATAGCCCATTCGTGAGTCATGCAGATGGAATAGCGGGCCCGCCTCGATGCGCTTTGGCACCCCGGCGGGATGCTGGATGATGCACAACATGTCTCCTTCGGAAGCGTCAGTGGGGGAGACTGGCGTCCACCCGAACGTGTCGCCCGGGTTGCCGCTCAAACGCACGACGGCAAAATCCAGACCACCTAGCCGGTATTCGACCAGGCTCAGGACCGGGAACGATTGTTCATTGCGCAAAACGCCGTTGGAGTCTACTTGATAATTGAAGTTTACGTGCATGTTCGTCGCGATTTCTTGGGGCAAGATCACGTCATTGGTTCCATTTTGCAGTGGGCGTTGCCAATTGTTTCCGGTACGGTCGAAGCAGTGGCCTGCCGACAGGAAAAGGTCGCGCGATACCAGCGTACCCGAACACCACCTCACCCCGGATACGTTGCCCGGATTCGAATAGGTTGCGGCCAAGTCATCATTCCATTGTAGTTGGCCCACGGGCGACTGATGAGCGTCAACGAAGGCCTTCGTCACGCCGAGCGTTTCGTCATATAGTTCGACGGGCTGCGAGTCATCGATTCCACCACAGAGAGTCTCGAAATTGATATCCTCGGGATGTTCGATCTCGGCCTCGGGAACTCCATGCGCGTCTAGACGCAATTGAAGTTCAGGGGGGAACGACCAATGGTCGTGTTCGTGAGCGTGTTCCGCAGTCTTCTCGTAGATTTTTGACTTTTTAGTCTTCTTTCGAATTTGCTCTTTAGGCATGGGGTTACCCTCGTAAATTACCGCCTGCGGCCTACTGAACCTCTGCTATTATCAGAGTCGTGATGTATCCCGAGTAGAGATCGTCAGCATCCTTGTCGGCGTAATCGCACTCCACCCTAAAGTTCACCGTCGCACCGACGATGGATACAAAGTCAGTATCGGCCTCGATTATGTTGATATGGTGGTCGTTACTGGTATAGTCCAGTTTGAATCCGTTCAT
>JAPULP010000430.1 GCA_027294815.1 Gemmatimonadota bacterium
GATCGCGCCGGGACGCGCCCCGCGGCGCCAGGATGTCCCCCCACTGCTCGGGGAGGTTTTGTGCGATCGCCGTCCGCGAGCGATCCGCTGTCGCCCGCCCCAACAGACCTCCGTCAGTCGAACTTCAGTACCGGACGGATCTCGATCGAGCCGTGCTTCGCGGATGGTATCTTCGCCGCGTACTCGATCGCCTCGTCCAGATCCTTGCAGTTCAGCAGATAGTAGCCGCCGAGCTGCTCCTTGGTCTCCACGAACGGACCGTCGGTCGTCTGCGTCTTGCCGTCCCGCACACGCACGGTCGTCGCCGTGGAAACGGGCTGTAGGGCGTTGGAGCCCAGCGTCAACTTCTTCTGTTGTACTTCCTCGGTGTAGGCCAAGTAGGCATTCATGAAGGCGTCACCCTCGGGGGTGCCGGGACGGGGGTCGTCGCTCTCGTTGGCGTAGATCAACAGCAGGTATTCCATCGTCGGTTCTCCTCGTTTCGATCGTGGTCGTTGCGGTTCAACGGCTCGCGGTCTGCCGGCTGCGGGTCAGCACCATGTCCGGTGCCTCGGTCACCTTTCCGTCCTTTACCAGCTCGGCGGAATAGTGCAACTGTCCGTCCTCGCCCAGCCGCATCGTCCAGCCGTGTACGTGCTCCTCGTCGTGCGAGGCGGCATTGCCCGGGATGCCGGTACAGGCGAAGCTCAGCGTCTGGTCAACGACGCGCTCGCTTGCCTTCAGCCGCGGCCGGTTGCCCAGCATGCAGTAATGCGTGGCGACCAGATCCTTCCCCCGCATGTGGTAGAGCGTCACCATCTCCATCGGGGTCCCCACCATCTCGCGTTCCTCGACCGCGTGGCCTCCCGCCGTGACGTGGAACTCGAACACGCCGTCGGGCATCCCCTCGCTCAGCGGTGGACCCGTCCAGGTGCCCTCGAGGCTCTTCAGGAACTCGAATCGCGGGTCCTGTGGCGGTTGCGGGTGGTGCTCCTGCTGTCCCTCGCCGGCTTGGATGCCGACGACGCCAAGAAAAATGCCCAGGATCAGTATCGGCAAACGGTGCATGGCTTCCTCCTTCGGCCCCCCGATTTCTCCTGGGGGCTCGCCTGGTAGACGAAGGGGATCCCCGGAATCGACATCCGCCACAAGAAAAACCGGTGCCACCCCATGATACCCTGGGGTTCTAGTTCTGACCGAATACGATCATCGGCTTGGTCGGCGACAGGCTGACGCGCGCGCACTTCACATAGGACTGGCCCATCTCCGACTCAGTTATCGACGTCCTCGTTTCCGGCCGGGGCCCGGGCTTGCCGGTGAGCTCGAATCGTCGTCGTGTCGCCCTGCATTCGACAGGTAGGTTCCCGCCACTCCGGATGAGGTCCACGGACTCTGGCGTGCGAGAACGAGCGCGCAGTGGCGGGAAGCTACGGCGGCTGCGGTATCGCCGGGCGAGTACACGTAGCGTCGGGCGCGACGTCCGCGAGGGGCCATGGAGAGTACTCCTGCCGAAGACGGAGATGCGACCAACTTCCCCTTCGTACGCGGCGCCCAACAAATAGGCTCCGGCATCTTGCTCCCATACCACTGTCGAGTTGGCACGAACCACGATCTCGAGCGGAGCCGGGATCGCGACCTCGGGCAGTCGAACGTCGAGGATCCCGATGTATGATTCATTGTCAACGCTACGGACTTCAAGAGGTTCCAACTCAATTCCCCCCGCGAAAGCCTCGGCCAATTGCGAATCGTCAATCCTCGTTGGAAAATGTGTCGGAACCGTGTCTACGGCAGCAAATCTGAATTCTGCGACATCGAGGAAAAAGGGGTCGCTTACGGTTTCAGTGATAAAATCCGCAACATCACCTGAGACACACGAATGCGCCGTGCGAATCAACTGTGCCTCAAAGACACCTTGAAGCTTGTGGAGTCCCGGCTTCACCGGAAGATTGTCACTGAGACCGGAAAGGTTGTCCGTCGGCACCCCAGCCCGCGCAGCGGTCTCGCATTTCCTCGTCGCTCGGGTGGAGAGCAGTGGTCGTGTGAGTTGGGGCTCGCCAGGCAGGCTATCCACAGACCTTTGGTAGGCTATGTGGCATGAAGGTCCACCCCGCCACGGCCCGCGGGTGAGAGGGCGATTATAGGGTTCAGGGCAGGAACAGAGGAAACCGTGGAACACGAAATACCGAGAGAGGAGTACGAGCGGATTCAAGGGATGATCGGGGATGAGACGAGTCCGGTCGGCATCGACGCCAAGAAGACACACATCATCATCATCCATAAGCTGATCTCACTGGAGAAAAGGCTGGCTCGCCTGGAGCAGGAACGTGGCCTGGGCTAGTTCCTGGATCGTGTTGGCGCGTGATGACGCCACCCCACCCTGTCACGGCCCGCGGTTGAGGCGCGACGTTCCGCACAAGAGGAACTCCAGTGACGTTCGTTAGTCTCGATCACGTTGATCGGCGCATTGCGACGTGGATGGAGAAGTACGGCCTTTTCTTTTTGCGGATATCTCTCGCAACGATTTTCATTTGGTTTGGTGCTCTCAAACCCCTCGGAATCAGTCCCGCCGAAGAGCTCGTCAAGCGCACCGTCTACTGGTTTCCACCCGACCAATTCGTGCCAATTCTTGGGTGGTGGGAGATCGGGATTGGCGTTTGTCTGCTAATACGTCCCCTGATCCGACTCGGACTTCTCCTATTGTTTCTTCA
>JAPULP010000431.1 GCA_027294815.1 Gemmatimonadota bacterium
CTACACTCTAGGGCCGCTTGTAACCGACATCGCGCCGGGATACGACCACATCACAAGCGCCATCGGTGCGGCATTGATAGGTTGGCATGGCGCCGACATGCTGTGCTATGTGACCCCCAAAGAACACCTCGGGCTTCCGAACGCGGACGACGTGCGAGAAGGTGTGATTGCGTACAAGATCGCCGCCCACGCGGCAGACATTGCCCGTGGGCGTCCACATTCGCGCGACCGGGATAATGCGCTCTCCAAAGCACGATATGAATTCGACTGGAACGAGCAGTTCAGACTATCGCTCGACCCCGAGCGTGCGCGTGAGTATCACGACGAGGCTCTGCCGGCCGAGTATTTCAAGAGTGCCGAATTCTGCGCAATGTGCGGACCGAAATTCTGCTCGATGCACCACAGCCACACGATCGATGAGATGCTGGCGGAGTTTGCTGCCGAAGCAGAGGAGCAGGAGCACGTCAGGGTTGATGGGGTGTAGGGTGTAGGGTGTAGGGTTTACGCTCATTTTCTACACCCCACACCCCACACCCCACACCCCACACCCTACCCCAGGGACTCCAGGAACTCTCCCACCACTCGACTCACTGCTACCGGTTGTTCGAGAGGCGCCACGTGTCCGGCCTCGGGTATGAGCGTGAACTGGGCCCCGGGGATGGCGTTCGCAATCGACTGCGTGGTGCTGGTGGGAATGAGTTGATCATCGCGCCCGGCGACAACGAGCGTGGGAACGTCAATGGTGGGGAGCAGTGGCGTTGAGTCTTGACGCCCTCGCATCGCTGTGAGCGCCCCAATCAGACCCCGTCCCGGTGAAGCAGTGATCATCGTTCGTAGATGTTCGATCACGCGCGGCATTGCCGCCATCGAACTGGGTCCAAGGAGCTTGGGAATCATCACATCCGCGAGCGCACCGGCTCCATCCTGCTCGACCAATGCGATCATGTTGTCACGGCCCTGCTTGGCGGTCTCGTTATCCGGCTCGGCTCGCGTGTTGACCAGAATCAACGCGGCCACGCGGTCGCGATGGCGGCGGAACATCTCGAATCCGACGTATCCTCCCATCGACAGCCCACATACCACAGCCTGTTCGATTCGCAGGGCGTCGAGTAGTGCTGCGAGATCGTCGGCGTAATCCGCCATGGTGTACCCGTCGTCAGGTGCGTCGCTCAATCCCATGCCGCGAAGATCCGGAGCAATCCGCTGCCATCCGCTCAGCGTTGCGATCAAGTGTCGCCAGAGGGTCCGGTCCAACGGAAAGCCGTGCACGAAGAGGATCGCCCGCCCGTCACCCTGAATGTCCACCGCGGTCTCGACCTCCCTCAAGGCGAGATACTGGGTTTCGCCCGGACGCAGGGACGGTCGGGTTCCAAAAAGCTGACTCACCGCCGGCGGCACCCGGACCCGCTCCCCCTCCCCGTCGACGCACGCCATCAAGAAATTGCCCTGGGCGATGATTGCGCCGTCGTGGGTCCTTTTGGCGGTTTGAACGAGGGTGAAGGTCGAGTCGCCCTGGTTGGTGAGAACAGTGTCGATGGTGACGAGGTTGCCGGCGACGGCGCTCTCATAGCTTTCGAGGGTGGTCTTCCTGACCAGCGGCCACACCTTGTCCGGCTCGAACATGTCCGGCTCCGGCCCTCCGGCAAACGCCTCCCACCGTGCTTTCTCGAACAGACGGAGCAGTGAAGGACCACTCAAGTGCCCATATGCGTCGCAATCGTCCGGGTTCACCAATAGGTCGATGGAGTGGAGCGAGCTCACATCCCGTCCGCGGAGAGGGTTGGGCGGTAAAAATTACTCACAGCAAACTACGAAACAAGCAATCCAGGACTGTGTTATCACTGTCACGTTACTGTATGGTCACTATCATATACAGCGTTGCCGTAAGTTACGGTGTATCAACAAAATACATGATTTCCACACTGGATCTGGATAATGTAGAAAACTCGGCTGATTTGTCGGTAGAGGCCTCCCGGACGGCGGGCCGGTGTGCCATGTTTCTCTGAGATATGGGCAAATCTGCTGCATCCAGAGACCCGCTCCTCCTCGCCGATGACGCCGCTCTCGAGGCTTTCGTCAGCGATCTGCAGGAGGAGGATTCCGTCGCGCTCGACACCGAGGCTGCGTCTTTCCATCGGTACGTCGATCGGATTTATCTCATTCAGATCAGCTCTGAATCGAGTACCGCGCTCGTCGATCCGCTGGCGGTGAGCAACGTCAAGCCTGTCGGCCGGCTGCTGTCGGATCCTGGAGTCGAGGTCGTGTTTCACGATGCGGACTACGACTTGCGGGTCCTAGACCGGGACTATGGTTTTCGCGCCAAGCGGTTATTCGACACGCGTATCGCGGCGCAACTCTTGGGTGAGCCATCGGTAGGACTGGGTCCCCTGTTGGAGAAGTACTTCGGCGTCAAGGTAAACAAGAAAATGCAGCGCGCCGATTGGTCGAGACGCCCTCTTACTGCCGAGATGATTTCATATGCGGCGTCGGACACCGCATACCTCCTCGAGCTGCGTGACGAACTTTCCGGGCGTTTGGACAAGGCAGGACGGCTGGCATGGGCCGAAGAAGAGTTCAAACGATTGGAGTCCATTCGTTGGACGTCCAACGGTGATAATGCGCAGGCGTTTCTTCGCATCAAAACGGCCAAGACCCTGCCACCCAGATCCCTTGCCGTACTCAAGGCGGTGCACGAGTGGCGGGAGGAAAAAGCTGCGAGCCTCGACCGCGCACCGTTTCGGGTGTTGGGGAACGAAGCGC
>JAPULP010000432.1 GCA_027294815.1 Gemmatimonadota bacterium
ATGCCGATCGATGTCGTGGAGCTCGGTTGTGACTTTTACTGTCTGTCCGGTCATAAGATGTTCGGGCCGACCGGTATCGGACTGCTGTATGGACGGGCGGAACTGCTCGAAGCTATGACTCCCTATCAGGGAGGCGGGGACATGATTCGAGCCGTGAGTTTTGAGGGAACGACGTACGCACCGATTCCCTCGAAGTTCGAGGCGGGAACCCCGAATGTGGCCGGTGCGGTAGGACTCGGAGCAGCCATTGACTATCTGGCGACGCTCGATTGGGACGCGGTGACGGCCTATGAGGACGAGGTGTTGCGGTACGCAATCGATTCGATTCGCTCGGTACCCGGCGTCAGGCTGATCGGAACCCCCCAATCTCGGACTGCGGTGGTGTCGTTCCTCATGGAGGGTGTGCATGCGCACGACGTCGGCACAATCGTTGACCAAGACGGCGTGGCCATCCGGACGGGACACCACTGCGCCCAACCTGTCATGGAGTTTTATGGTGTCGCGGCCACCGCGCGTGCGTCTTTCGCGGTGTACAACACGAAGGACGAGGTCGATAAGTTGGTGACTGCCTTGCATCGAGTTGGCGAGGTGTTCGGCTGATGTCGGACCTGAGAGAGCTTTACCAGCAGATCATCCTCGACCACAATCGGGCGCCACGCAATTTCAAGGAAATCGATGAGGCGACGAGCGTCGCGAACGGAGACAACCCCCTCTGCGGTGACAAGCTCAAAGTGTATGTAAGAGTGAAGGCCGATGTTATCGAGGACATCGGATTCCAAGGCTCGGGGTGCGCTATCTCGAAGGCGTCTGCGTCTCTGATGACGTGGACGGTGAAGGGCAAAACGGTTCAGGAGGCCGACGAATTATTTGGCGAGTTCCACAGCATGATCACAGGAAAGGATGTCGCCACCGATGGTAAGCAGCTGGGCAAGCTCGCCGCATTCTCCGGCGTGCGAGAATTCCCGGCAAGGGTAAAATGCGCCACGCTGTCCTGGCACACGCTGCGTGCGGCACTGCGTGACGGGGCGTCAGTTGTGTCTACCGAGTAATTTCCACGTACACCCCAACCCGATCCAATCGAACCAATGGAATTCCAAAGGGTCGCTGAAGAGACTAGCCTAGGCGAGAATCAGCTCTTGTCGGTTGAACTCGGCAACGGCGAGCGTGTGTGCCTTGTGCGAGTGAATGGCGAGGTATTCGCGGTCACCGACCGGTGCACCCACGCTGAATATCCACTATCCGACGGATCGGTGGGGTCGGATTACCATCTCGAGTGTGCGCTTCACGGGGCGGTGTTCGACGTGCGGGACGGAAGCGTGCAGTCCCCACCGGCGGAAGAGCCGGTGAGGACGTACGAGGTCAAAGTAGAAGGTGGAGAGATCTGGGTGCGAGCGAAGTAGACGAATCGTTCAGATCATGGTTCGGCGACAATGATCCGCGATATCGCTGATCTCCTTTCTAGGTAGCGGTCCCACCAAGGCGCGCGTCCCGCCGCCTTGCTTCCACATGACGATCTGGTAGCCGCGAGAGGACCATGCAACCAGCGTGTCTCCCTGTTCGGCGAGCATGTCTAACACGTTGCCGTTCGGCACCATCAGATACGTCAGGTCCTGTCCCGCGATTTCATACTCGACAGCCACTCCCTGAACTCCCCCTAGGTATGCCAGTCGACCACCTCTGAGGTTGGCGTCGGGAATGTCGGGCACATCCACGGTGTAGTCCACTTGGGACTCGAACCACGATCTGAGGAAGGCGGGTTGATCGGTTTCCATGATGGCGGCGCCCGTGGCCTGATTCAGCGCGAGGTCGACCCACGATTCGGCTTGCTGCTGCGCCGGTGGTGCGGTGGGCGCGGCCAGCCAGATGGCTAAGGCTGCCGCGGCGGAGAAAAGGGCACCACCAGTTGCTGCGCCGATGAGATCCCAACGAATACCGCGGCGCCTTTCCGCAAAATGCTCCGCAGCAATCCTGGCAAAGACACGGTCCCGCAAATACTGCGGAGCGCGTTGAGTATCGGCGATCTGGCGCAGGCGGGCCGCGAGGCGCAGGTCGATTGCGCTCTGGCCGCGTGCTTCGTTGTCGTCTTGCTCGAGTCTCATGCTTGTCCAGGCTTTCTTACCATTCAACAACACTGAGCGGGAGCCGCATCCCCGATCCCTGGGGCTGGCTTCCACGCATCATGGAGAATCATGTCCCAACCTGAAAAGTTCCGGGCGGGCTCGACGCGGTTGCTGGCTATCGGCTTCAAATTGGAAACGGCCGATGAGCTAAGCCGGTTCCATCGATCTCTCCGGTCATAGGCGGTGGGTTCGGGAGAGTGAGATCCGTGAATGGCTGCCCGGCCTGCGTAGCGTGGTCGATCGGGCCGGCCAGGAGCGCTAAAGCGCTGCTACGCCATTTTAGAGCGAACGCGTTTCGGCGCTCGTCGGGGCGAAATCATGCTACTTTTGACCACTACGGCCCGTTATCCCGGAGATTTGGTGTGTCTGAGGAGAAATTTGACGTAATCGTCATAGGAGGGGGACACGCGGGCACGGAAGCGGCCACGGCCGCAGCTCGGACGGGTGCCGAAGTGCTGCTGGTAACCTCCGCGCTCGAGACTATCGGCCAAATGTCCTGCAATCCTGCCATTGGCGGCGTGGCCAAAGGGACCGTTGTACGCGAAGTGGACGCTTTCGGCGGCATCATGGGCAAAGCTGCGGATTTGGCCACCATTCAGTTTCGGATGCTCAATCGGTCGAAGGGGCCGGCCGTTTGGTCCCCTCGGGCACAATGCGATCGCGGGCTGTACCGGCGCGCGGTGAGATCGTTCCTGGAAGAGCAGGAGACCCTTCATATCGTGCAGGGGACCGTAGCCTCGCTGGCGATTGCCGGAGAGCGGGTGACGGGAGTGGTAACCCAGGACGGGCGCACCTTCTCCGCCGGATCGGTGGTTGTCACGGCGGGCACGTTTTTGAGAGGCCGGATCCATATCGGGCTGGAAACTCGAATTGCGGCAGGCAGGGCGGGAGATGCGGCGGTGGTGGATATGGCCGAGCAGCTGGAGGCTCTTGGGCTACAGGTCGACCGTTTCAAGACAGGTACCCCGCCCCGGGTGGACGGGAGATCCGTGGATTTCTCGAAACTGGAACGGCAGGACGGGGATACGGATTCGTACCGATTCGGTCAGTTTGTGCGAGGAGCGCGACCAAATCAGCTCCCCTGTTGGATTACGGCGGCGGGGGAAGAGGTAAAGGAGATCGTACGCAAGCGCCTCGGTGAGTCAGCGCTCTACGGCGGTGTACTAGCGGGCCGGGGCCCGAGGTATTGCCCTTCGATCGAAGACAAGATTGTGAAGTTCCCGGATGCCGAGAAGCATCAGATCTTCCTCGAGCCAGAGGGGCTCGACACGTCAGAGCTGTACGTGAACGGCCTGTCGACGTCGCTCCCTGTGGACGCGCAAACGGCGTTCCTACAAGCAGTTCCAGGACTCGAGCATGCCAGGATGACCCGGCCGGGCTACGCCATCGAATACGACTATTACCCTCCCCAACAGCTGACGCCATGGCTCGAGGTCAAGACTCTCGAGGGTCTTTTCTTTGCCGGGCAGATTAACGGAACCACCGGATATGAAGAGGCTGCCGGTCAGGGTGTCGTTGCCGGCATCAACGCCGCTCGTAGATGTCACGGCGAGGAACCAGTCGTGTTGGGTCGGGACGCCGGGTATATCGGCGTGCTCGTAGATGATCTGGTTACCCGTGGGGTGGACGAACCCTACCGTTTATTCACCTCTCGTTCGGAGTATCGGTTGCTACTCCGCCAGGATAACGCCCTCAAGCGACTTGGCCCGTTAGCTACGGAGCTGGGCATGCTCACACGCGAGGAATGCAAGACGCTGGATCGCCGAATTGCAGAGGAGGAAGAGCTACTGACGGCTGCGGGCCGGACATCGCTGACTCCAGACCAGGTCAATGGCTATTTGGAGTGCTGCGGTGAGAGTCAAGTCGTTGAAAAACAACGTATTAGCGAAATAATCAAGCGGCCCGGTGTGAGCCTCAGAGAGCTGTTCGAGCGCTCCGATCGGCAGATTCCCGATGCCGCAGACGAATCCTGGCTCTCAGCGCAGATCGAGATGAAGTACGCCGGCTACCTGGCGAGGGAACGAGAGGCTGCCAGGAAACTAGCGGAACTTGCAGACTTTCGTCTACCAAGTGACCTTGATTACGCCGGGTTTCTGAGCATGAGCACGGAGGCGAGGCAGAAGCTTGGCAGGGTGCGACCAGAATCGCTTGCTCAGGCCGGCAGGATTCCTGGGGTCTCGCCCAGCGACCTCCAAAATCTGGTCCTCGAAGTCCTGAAACGACAAAGAGCGGCCTGAAGGGAAGCCCGCCGAATTACCGAGCCCTGCCTGCCGAATCCGGCGATAACGGCAGGCCATTTTACTGTTCCGTTTCACGTGAAACACCTCTCGGTGGCCCTGATCCGTTTCACGTGAAACACCACCAAACCGCCCCAGCTGCGCTTGCAGATGGCCAAAAGTGCTTTACTCGCCTGGGTTTGTATCCTATATTCGGTTTGTCTCGAATCCCATGCTAATGCTAGCATTCATGTTGTATAACCTAATTAAAATCAGATAGTTAGACGATAATGGGGCTTGTCGTAGCGATTGCGAACCAAAAGGGCGGTGTTGGAAAAACGACCACCGCGGTAAACCTGGCCGCGTCTCTCGCGGCGGCGGAGCGTCGCACGTTGCTGGTTGACGCGGACCCGCAGGCCAATGCCACCAGTGGTATCGGCATTAATCGTCACGAACTGGATCTGTCGTTGTACGATGCCCTCATGGGCGAGCGGTCGCTTCGAGACGTTGTCCGCAAGCAGGTCAGTCTTCCGGGCCTCGACGTCATTCCGGCAACGCAAGACCTCGTTGGCGCCGAGATAGAGTTGGTGAACCGATCGGGACGCGAAACCGCAATGCGCGACGCAATCGCCGACATACGCGACGATTACGAATTTGTGTTGATCGATTGTCCGCCATCCCTTGGTTTGCTCACCCTCAACATGCTCACGGCGGCTGATGCGGTGTTGATTCCCATTCAGTGCGAGTACTACGCACTGGAAGGTCTCTCGCAATTGCTGAACACGGTCAAACTCGTGCAGCAGAACTTCAATCCCGATCTTACCATCAAAGGCGTGTTGCTCACGATGTACGACGCGCGCCTCAATCTGTCGAAGCAAGTTGCCAGCGAAGCGAGAGAGTATTTCGGCAGCCAGGTGTTCGACACCATGGTGCCGCGCAACGTCCGCATCGCCGAAGCCCCGAGTTACGGCAAACCGATCTTGTTGTATGACGTTCAGTCCGTCGGTGCAAAAAGTTATTTGGCGCTCGCGCAGGAATTCGTCCGGTCGTGCGAACCTGACCCGAGAACGGATATGACCGTTGGCAAACCATCACACATTCCGGCCTAATGGAAAAAGCACGCCGTCGCCTCGGTCGCGGACTTGAAGCACTGCTCGGACCCACGTCGGTGGCCGAAGCACGTGCAAACGGTTCGTTGACTCAAGTTCCACTCAGTTCTGTTCTTCCAAACCCCTACCAACCTCGGCACGCCTTTGACGAGAAAGCTCTCGATGAGTTGAAGAACTCGCTCGACCAGGCGGGTCTCCTGCAACCTGTTATTGTGCGCCCGACGGGCAATCACAGCTACGAATTGATCGTTGGGGAACGCCGTTGCCGAGCGGCAAGGGCGCTGGGTTGGGAGGAGATCGATGCCGTCATTCGGGAAGTGGACGATCGAACGCTGCTGACGCTTGCGTTGGTGGAGAACCTGCAGCGCGACGCGCTCTCGCCGATCGACGAGGCACGCGGATACCGGCGCATGATCGACGAGTTCGACGTTTCGCAAAGCGAAGTGGGCGGTTTGGTCGGACGGGATCGCTCAACGGTAGCGAATGCGTTGCGGCTGTTGCGATTGCCACAAGAGGTTCAGGATCTCGTGCACGGTGGAAAACTTTCGACGGGACACGCACGGGCTTTGCTGCAAGTGAGCGACCAACGCACCGTTCCGTTGTTGGCCGAGCGAATGGTGTCCGACCAACTTTCGGTTCGCGAAGCGGAGGCGCTGACAAGGAGCAAGAAACCAAGCAAGCGGCGCCCAAGATATTCACGCAACGACTCGCCTCAACATGCTCAGATCCGGCGTGTGGAAGATGCGTTACGCGCGAAGCTCGGGACCGATGTATTTGTGGCAATGCGGGGCAAGAGCAGCGGTCGACTCACGATCAACTTCTACTCGAACGACGATCTCACCCGCATTCTGGAACTGGTACTGGGAGGACCGTTCGACGGATGAGCAAACGGCGCTCGACCGTGACAATTTCCATCCACTGGGAGGGAGATCCGGAGTCCCAGGTCTACCGCATGCCCGCCTGGCTCTTCAAGACACTGGCGATTGGGAGCGTCGTGTTCGTCGTCCTCGTAGGCATCGCCGCTGTCCTGTACACCCCGATCGTCCGAACCGCGGCACGCGTTCCGGGATTGAACCAGGAAATCGCGCGACTCACCGATGAGAACAACCAGGTGCAGACGTTGGCCGCCACATTGCAGGAACTCGAACAGCGGTACGATCAAATCCGCACTGTGCTGGGAGCCGAAAAGGTACCGGAGGCCCTTACGACTCTGCGTCCGGACGGCTTGCCGGTTCTCGAGGCTCTGATAGCAAAGAGTCCGGGCGCCGATCCCAGGTACGGCGACCCAGGGCCATCGCTGCCGATCTATTGGCCTCTAGATTCCCTCGTGCACGGCGGCGTCACGCGGGGCTTCTCGGCTCAGTCGCACCCCGGCGTTGATGTTGCCGTTCCGCGCGGTACCCCGATTCGGGCGGCCGGTGGGGGTACCGTTGTGCAGGCAGGGTTCGATCCCGAGTACGGCTTGTTTGTACTGATCGACCATCCGGACGGTTACCGCACGAGGTATGGTCACACATCACGGCTTTTGGTGTCTGCCGGGAGTAGCGTGGACGCCGGGGAGGTCATAGCGCTGTCTGGAAACACGGGGCGATCGACAGCGCCCCACTTGCATTTTGAGAAGAGACGGGGCGACCTTTTGCTCGATCCACGAGCGACTATTGGAGAGGATTCATAGCATGGCAAAGAAGGACGATCGCAAGGCAGCTCAGGACAAAGCCGCCGGGAGAGAACCAGGCTTGTCGGTTGTCGCTGGCGGCATGAGCATAACCGGCCAGCTCGATACCAACGGCGTCGTAAAAGTGGAAGGGAAAGTGACGGGCAGCGTTCGCGCCGAGCGACAGGTATTGGTCGCCAAGGGTGGTATGGTCGACGGAGATATTCTAACGCGTGAAGCCATCATTGGTGGCTCCGTACGTGGCGCGATTTACGCCGACGAGCGAGTGGAAGTCCAGGCCACTTCCCAAATCAATGGCGACATAACCACCAAGCGAATCCTCCTCCAGGAAGGCGGCGAAGTTAACGGGCACGTCCGGATAGAAGATCCAAAGGCCCTGAGCCGGAAGGTCGAGCCTCAGCAGATAGCGTCCGATTCACCGGATGCCGACCCGATTGCCGAACAGGGCAATTCGAATGAGCCGTCCTCAACCGGGCAACAGAAAACCGACGGGGGCTCGGGGGAGCCGTCCCCGTCCCCAACCATGCAACAGAAAGCCGACGGGGGCCCGACCTGGCAGCCTCGTGTTGGCCAGGGATTTCCAACCCATAAGAAACCTTGGCTACCGCATCCAGTTAACCGCATACCATAACCCCTTGAACTTCAATCACTTAAACAAACTCTCTTCGGTCACTGCCTGGCGCCATCTTCGCACGATGTTTCTATGATGTCTCTGTAGTGTCGCCTTAGTGTCGCCAGCAGAACGAGCATTCATGGGGTCATCCAGCCTGAGCCAATCCACCGATCTCCA
>JAPULP010000433.1 GCA_027294815.1 Gemmatimonadota bacterium
TGCGAATGAGTACTGTCGCCGCCGCTACAGCAGCCGATTCGGTATCACCGTGGAGAACGGAATCTTTTTCTTCCGCAAGAACCGGTATGTAGATTTTCTGCTCAGTCCGATGCGCTATAAAGCCGTTCTCGATCAGGACCAAGAGCTCTCCGGTATTGTCCGACACCTCACCAACTTCTGCACCACCGAGATACGCCGTCGCTGTTCGTTCGGCAACATCGTCGAAACCGAGATGCGACGCGATCCGCACGATGTCTTCGATCACGGGTTGCGGCGGCGCGATCCCGTACCGCTCCTCGTATTCCTCGTAGGCCGCTAGCGATTGACGCAGCGATACCATCGCGTCGTTGTCCTCCCGCGCCGACCATTGCAGCATCCCGGCGAGATACTGCACCGCGGCGGGGTTCGTGAAGCTTCGTCCCGGATTGTCGTTTGCGTACCGTCGGAGCAATGCATTGGCCCTGCGTGCCTCGACCAGGGCTTCGTCCACATCACCGAGCTGCAAGTAATTCATCATGCCGTAATAGTGGATCATCGACCATTCCAACGCGGAAGGGTAATAATCCAATACGTTGTCGCTCACGAGGAACGCCGCAATGTTCTGCGTGATACTCTTGGTATAGCGCTCTTCTGCCAGGCGATCTGCTTCTTGCAATGCCGCGTTGCTCTCCTCGAAACGGCCTAGCCGATGCAAGAAGAGACCCGTGCTGAGTTGGCGGATGAGGGCATCCTTCGGCCCGCTGTCCAACAGCGGACCCAACGCGTTCGAATCGCCGAGCGTCAGGTAGTGCCGCAGGGCGGCATCGTGTGTCGGAAGCGAACGGCCGTAGAACGGCGACTCGGGTGGGACGGGCGGCACCGGGTTGCTCGGCCTGCAGCCCTGCAGCACCAGGCCGACAACGAGGATGAACAACCGCCCCACAACAACCTTCCCGGTCATTGCGGTGACCTATCTTCTATCTCTCGGGTTTACCGTCGAGTCCGGCTTCGCTCGACGAACTTCTTGATCCGGTGCTGGCCGATCCACACACGCTCACTGGATTCCAAGTCGGTCAGATTGAGATCGATCTGGTAATAAATGACCTCGCGATTCCCTTCGACGTCCTCGATCGAGGTGATCTCTCCGACGAGCATGAAGTCCGCACCGAGCTCATTCCGCATCCTCGCCCGCGTCGCCGCCGATGCGTTTTGCTGTTGGTCTTCCCGCTCCTCACGGATCTGTGAGCGCTGTTCCGGATCGGCGACAACCCTTGTAAGGCCGGTCCGCAGAAAAGCGGCTTCCATGTCACGCAAGAACGTGTTGACCGCAATGTGCTCGGTGGTCCGGTTGCGGACCGATCCAAAGATGACGGCCGGGACGTCGCCGTTATTCTGCTGCATGAAGCGTCGCGCCCAGGGGAAATTCATGGCGTCGTCGATTAACGCCTCCGCCACCAAACGCGAGTCGGTGTCGTTCCAGAAACCCGACAGGTCGATCACCGTCTCAGGCTCGAGACGGGTTACCCGTGTGCCTTGGCTGCAGCCCACCACCACCACGGCGACGGCCAGCGCGGCGAACGAACGTCGTATCTCAATATTGAAAAACATCGCAACGCAACTCCGTGAATGAATTGATTTCCACACCCAGACTACCAATCTCAAGAGAACCGGCCACCACGCAACAGCAAATGACCCGTCCGTCCGAAAGTACCAAGGCAAAAACCGGGCCCTACCTTGAATCCCGAGGTTTTTTAGGCTCTCACGCCCGTAATTCCGGGCAGGAGCCTCGTACGCACCCGGCCGCGGAGCAAGTCGAGATGTGACCTCTCATGGTGACAGCTTTAGACGGGCAGACGGGCGGACGGGCAGGGAGGGGGTGGCTGGGTGGGCCCGTCGGGCGGAGGGGTGGGGCGGGCCCGTCTACTCGTCGCCTGACGGCCCATACACCCCGGGCACCTGCAGACCGGCCTCCCGCAGTAACAACGTCAGCTGGCCACGGTGGTGGATCTCATGACAGAGGAGCACGAACAGAGTCTTGCCCCGCGGCCACTGCTCACCGTAGACGTCGTCCTCAACGATCAAAGTCCCGTCGAACCAACTGCCCTCGACGGCCGTGCGGAGCGATGCCGCTGCCCTCTGGTAGGCGGCGCTGATATCCTCAACGGTTGCCGGAAGGGGCGTCTCGTTGGTCGGTCCGTCGATCGTAAGACCCGTGCGTTTGGCGATCTCTCGCACCGCGGTCACGATGTGCCAAGCCAGCTCTCCCGCGGTCCGGGAGCGTTCGTGGGCACGGTAGCTCAGGGCCTCATCCGTGAGGGCATCCAGGACGCGCGTGGTCGATTCGGACTCGGCACGCCATACGTCGAGGAGGTTGGCTATGGTGGTGAACATGGTTTTAGGTGTTGGGTGTTAGGTATTAGGTATTAGGCGGACCTTTTGGTTCCGATGACACGGTGAGTTCGAAGCCGACGCTTCTGCCCACCGAAGATCTACAACCTACAACCTAAGACCTATAACCTGTTCTTCTCCTCGACTTGCCATACCGCCCAACCTATCTTCCACCGGCCAGCAACCGATCCGCCTAAGTAGAGTCACCGTGTTTGAAAACGTTTTCGAGACCGTCAATTCGGGCTTCGCCCAAGCCCTTTACGAGGAGTTTCTTCGCGATCCTTCCTCTGTTCCGCCCGAGTGGCGGGCCCTTTTTGAAAGCGGAGTGAAGGGCGAAGCGCCCACGCCCCCAGCAGGTCCAACTGCCGACGACCACGAAGCGGCACCACGTGCCTCTGCTGCCTCCACTGCCTCCACTGCCTCCACTGCCTCTGCTCCCTCGGCTGCCTCTCCTACCTCTCCCGCCTCCTCCGCCACAGCCGAGCCATTGAAGGGGTCCGAGCTCCGGCTGCTGAAGAACATGGAGGCCAGCCTCGCCATCCCAACCGCCACGTCGTTTCGCGACATGCGCGTATCGTTCCTATGGGACATCCGCAAGGCGTTCAATCAACAGCTCAAGACGCGGCGGTTGAAGCTTTCCTTCACCCACCTCATCGGGTGGGCCATTGTGCTTGCCGCAAAAAAATTCCCGTCCATGGTGCATGCGGTCGTCGATCAAGACGGCACCCCACATCGTTACGACCCAAACAGTGTGAACCTGGGGCTCGCGGTGGACGTGGAGCGCAGGGACGGCCGTCGCGGCCTCATGGTACCAGTCATCAAGAACGCGGAGGCGATGACGTTCGGAGACTTTCACGAGGAATACGAGCGCATCGTGGCGGGAGCGCGAAACAGCAAGCTGCTTCCCGACGCCTATCAGGGCGCCACGATAACCCTCACCAACCCCGGGACCATCGGCACCGTGGCATCGGTTCCGAGGTTGATGATAGGCCAAGGGTCGATCATCGCCACTGGGGCCATTCGCAGCGACCGGGACGTGCGAATCGTGACGATGACCAGCACGTACGATCACCGCATCATTCAGGGCGCCGAATCGGGGTTGTTCTTGCAATGGATCGATCGCCTGCTGCAGGGCGATGAGGGTTTCTACGAAGGGATTGCGACGGAACTCGGCGTCGTGTTGCCGAGCGCGGCGACGACGGATGGCGACGTCGTGGCCACGGGCGAGGTCTCGCACGCCATGCTATACCACGTCGCCGCTGCGATGTCGATGGTGAAAGCCCATCGGACGCATGGATACCTGGCGGCGCGGCTCGACCCGTTGGGCAGCGACCCGGTGGGCGACCCGTCGCTTGATCCCGAGCCGCTGGGCCTGACCCCGGAGATCATGCGCAGCCTACCCGCCGACATTCTCCGTGTGTACGTGGAAGGCAACACGTTGTGGGAGGTCCTGCCCGAGCTTCGCAAGACATACTGTGGTTCGATCGCCTACGAGATCGAGCACATCGCGAACCACGACGAGCGCGTGTGGCTTCGCCGGGTCATCGAGTCGGGACAGCATCGCCAGCCGCTCCCGCAAGACGAGCGCCTGCGGCTGTTGAACATGCTGATCTGGGTGGAGGGATTTGAGACGTTCTTGCACCGGTCGTATCTCGGGCACAAGCGGTTCGGTATCGAGGGTCTCGACATGCTCGTGCCGATGTTACAGGCCGTGATTCAGAACGCCGCGGATCACGATACAGAGGAAGTCGTCCTCGGCATGGCGCACCGCGGCCGGCTCAACGTCTTGGTCCACATTCTGGGGGTGTCTTACGAGACGCTCCTCGCCGAATTCGAGGGGGGCCGACAAGTCGAGGAGACATTGGCGCCCCGGGGAGGCACCGGCGACGTGAAGTACCACCACGGCGCACGTGGACAGTTCCAGAGCGGAGATGGGAGAACGCTGACTGTTTCTCTCATGCCAAATCCCAGCCACCTCGAAGCGGTGAACCCTGCCGTCGAAGGATATGCACGCGCTGTGCAAACGACCCGAGTCGACGCAACCGTGACTCACCATCCACAACGCTGCTTGCCGATCCTGATTCATGGCGACGCCGCATTCGCCGCCCAGGGGGTTGTGGCCGAAACTCTCAACCTGACCAACTTGCGAGGGTACGATACAGGCGGCACGTTGCACATCATCGCCAACAACCAAATCGGCTTTACCACCCGTCCGACAGATAGTCGGTCAACCGACTTCGCCAGTGACCTGGCGAAGGGGTTCGACGTTCCGATCGTGCATGTGAATGCGGACGACCCCGAGGCTTGCATCGCCGCCGTACGACTCAGCATGATGTACCGCACAAAATATCACCGCGATTGCCTCATCAATCTGGTCGGCTACCGACGTCACGGTCACAACGAGGGGGATGAACCGCGGTACACACAACCTCTCATGTACGAACGAATCGACAACCATCCGACGGTCAGACAGATCTACGATGACGCGCTCGAGTCAGAAGGCGTCGTGACCCGGGAGGAGATCGACGCGCTCATCGAGGTCCACCAAAAAGAGCTCCTCGAAACGCAACAGCGCCTCCAAGCCGACACCAGCGAGGCTGACGCCGGTGAGGAACCGGTGCGGATCAGCGGCATGTTCGCAGTCGAAGCGGAGCCAGACACAACGGTCCCGGCAGAGACATTGCGTGACACCAACGACCAGCTAATGGTGGTCCCCGACGGCTTCACCATCAATGCGAAGCTGAAGCGCCAACTGGAACGTAGACGCAAGGCTTTCACCGAAGGAAAGATCGATTGGGGTCACGCCGAATCCCTTGCGTTGGCGTCTCTGCTGGTAGATGGAGTTCCCGTGCGACTCACGGGACAAGACACCGAACGCGGGACCTTCTCTCAACGCCACCTGATGCTGCACGACTCGGCGACGGGCGAAGAGTACGCGCCCATCCAACACCTTCCTGCAGCCACCGCCCCTTTCGAGTTACACAACAGCCCGCTTTCCGAATATGCGGCCATGGGTTTCGAGTATGGCTATTGCCTGCGTGCACCAGAGACGCTGGTCATTTGGGAAGCGCAATTCGGCGACTTCGCAAACGGCGCACAGGTGATCATCGATCAATTCATTGTCGCGGGCCTGGCCAAATGGGGACAGACCACACGGCTCGTGCTACTCTTGCCGCACGGGCTCGAAGGCCAGGGGCCCGAACATTCCAGCGCTCGCCTCGAACGCTTTCTCGCGCTGGGTGCGGAAGGGAACATTCGCGTAGCGAATTGCTCAAACTCGGCTCAGTATTTCCATCTACTTCGCAGACAGGCGGTACACAAGGAGCCGCGACCGCTCGTGTTGATGACGCCAAAGAGCTTGCTGAGGCACCCGGCGGCTTCGGCAACCGCCCAGGATCTTGCGGAGGGACGTTTTCACCACGTGCTCGACGACTCCACGCTGACCGGATCGCGGGCCGACGTTCGACGGTTGGTGCTATGTTCCGGAAAGATCTACTACGACATTACTAGTCATGCAAAGCGACCCGAGGCGCAGCATGTGGCAGTGGGCCGGGTCGAGATGCTGTATCCGTTCCCACAACACGAAGTCATGGATCTGGTACACGCCTACCCGGGCCTGAGCGAGGTTGTCTGGGTCCAAGAGGAGCCGAGCAACTTCGGGGCCCGAAAGTGGATCGTGCCGCAGACCGCCGAAATCCTTCCGGAGGGCGTCGTTATTCACCACATCTCCCGTCCGGAGCGGTCCAGCCCCGCCGAGGGATACCCGGCGGCCCATAAACAGGAGCAAGAGCGCATCGTCACAGAGGCGCTGGCATGAATCCCGCTCCCAGCTTGATGAAACCTGACGGCTTGTCGCCCTCGTATATTTATTAGATGGAATTCGCAATTCTCCGGTATGCCGTTTTTGGCGTGCTCGTCTTGGCAACCGCGGCCGCGGTCGGGTCGTGGGCTGTCCGTACGCGCCGCATCAGCCCATTCAGCAAGTGGGCCAATTTCATCAGACGATACACCGATCCCATCCTGAAACCCATCGAAGGAAAGATCATCCAGCGAGGCGGCAACCCACAAACCGCGGAGTGGTGGTTATTGGGTGGGACGATCGTCGGTGGCATCGTGGCCATCAACATGGCCGAGTGGTTGTTCAACCAATTCCGCATCGTCTCGATCGCCGGGCAACGCGGCCCCGGAACGGTCATCCGCCTGTTACTCTACTACGCAAGTCGTATCGTCTCTTTTGCCATTGTGATTCGCGTCATCGGATCGTGGTTCGGCGCGGGCCGACACACCCGCCTCATGCGGCCGATGTACTTGCTCACGGATTGGATCGTGGAGCCGTTGCGGAAAATCATCCCGCCGTTCGGCATGATCGACGCTTCGCCGTTGGTAGCATGGTTCTTGATTCAGATCTTGACGGGAATGCTCTTCTAGTTGGCCCGAGCCACTGCCGTCTCCTTCTACGTTCAACCACGCGCCTCCAAAACCGAAGTCGCCGGCCGGCACGGAGACGCGATCAAGATTCGCGTGAAGGCACCGCCCGTCGACGGAGCAGCCAACGAGGAGGTCATTCGGTTTCTCGCAAAACGCTTCCGGGTATCT
>JAPULP010000434.1 GCA_027294815.1 Gemmatimonadota bacterium
AACCACCGATCTGTACGTCCAACTTCCTACATCCCACTCCCCACTCCCCACTCCCCACTCCCGTTAGAAGACTGGGACTCCCATCGCCTCGGCGATCGCGTCACTCAGGTTGTCGAACGCCACCACCTGCCAGTCGCCCTCGACGCGCTCTAGGCGTAGCTGGAACACCATCGGCGGACGGTCGGAGTTCTCGTTCAGCAACTCGATCGCAACAATTGCTTTGTTTCCTTGCCGCTCTTCCCGCAGCACGCCCTGATACGCGGTAGCGAGATCTTCGAACGGCAGTTCTTGGTTGCCGAGCATCATGCTGAGCGGGCCCCGTTGAAAGCTCTCTGGGTCGAGCATCATCTGCCAAAACAGTTGCTCCATGAGCGGTGCAATCATCGGCCGGAACTGTTCGAGCACCTCAATACCCATGCCGCCGGTTTGTCGCCGGAACCTGTCGGGATCCACCCGGCTCATCAGCGCGGCGGCTAGGAGCAGCGGATCCACCGCCGACTCTGCGACACGGAGGACGTCGATGAACCTCGCGACCTCCACACTATCCTTTGACCGCACAGCCTCTACGAGGAGATCGACCGATTCCGAGGGCGTCGGCCCGGACTCACAGGCAACGCACACCAGCAACAACAGTCCTGTTGTGAGCGTTCTCTTCATTACGACTCTCCTAACCGAGGGTCTTGTTCCATTACCGCCTGATCTTCATCGCCCGCCACTACCCCAGACGCAGCGTGCTCGCTGTCGAGCCAGTCGGTGGGCTCGTATGTCGGTCATAAGTAGGTCGTGGGTAGTGGACTAGACCACGCAAGGTAAGGCCCGTGACCCAAAACCTCCAACCCGTGCTGCGGGACGCCCACCCGCCACCACCCGTTTGCATTGCCATCGCGATTCCTGCCCCATAGAATTCACCATCCCCAAGAGCGACACGCACCAAACGGACCACCCACGACGGAGCGCCCACCATGAGTCTCGTTGCCCCACTACTGCTTCTTGCCGCCTTCCAGACAGAGCCTGCCCGGGTGAGCGTAGACCCGAGTTCTTTGGAACTGACTGTCGGGTCTACCGCACAACTCAGCGCCAGCGCGTTTTCCGCTGCCGGCGCAGATTTGAGTAACGTCACCGTACGGTGGTTCTCCGCGGACCCCGAGATCGCATCGGTGGATACTTCGGGCCGCGTGCTGGCGTTGCGGCCAGGCACGGTACGGATTCTCGCGGTCGCCGGGAGGACCCGTGGCATGGCGACTGTCACCGTTCCGGAACTTCCTCCTGCTTCGATCGCGCTGCAACTTCCCGATGACAATGTCCGCGCTGGAGCGAGTGCTCCACTCCGTGTGACGGTCAAGACCGAAGCCGGAACCCGACTGACCGCGGCCGACGTGCGCTATGAAAGCTCAAACGCGGACGTGGTGGCGGTGGATCGCGAGGGTCGCGTGTTCGGCCGGCAAGCCGGCACCGCTCGAATAACGGTCTCAGCAGGCGCCATCTCCGAATCCATCGAGGTGAGCGTGATCGACAATCCCGCCCGCGACTATCGGGTGGTGCCCAACGCCGCTGCTACCCGAACGGGAGACGTGATTCGATTCCGCGTGGAGGCGACTGACGCGAACGGAAGCGCGGTGGGAGGCATTTATCCCCAGTGGAGCATGTCTGGTGCGGGCGCTCAGATCGAGACCGAAGGCGGCGAAGGCGTGTTCGTCGCAGAAGAAGCGGGCCGGTACCGCATTACGGCGCTGATCGGCGAAGAGACGAGCCGCACCACGTTCGTGGAGGTCGCCCGGCGAAATACGCCCGCTCGGCTCACCACGGTCGGGCGTGGGCCGATTACTGGGAATCACTCGGGCGACGTGTGGGTGTTCGAGGGCGTCGACGGTCGGGATTACGCCTACGTGGGAACGCTCTATTACGACTGGATGAAGGTGTGGGACGTAACGGATCCCACGAATCCCACCCTCATCGATTCAATGCAGCTCGACGCGAGGCGTATCAACGACGTGAAGATCCATCCGAACAACCGGATCGGGATTCTCACGCGCGAGGGCGCATCCGACCGCCGCAACGGCATCGTGATCCTCGACCTAAGCACTCCGGCGCATCCGACGATCCTCTCCGAATACACGGCAACCGTGACCGGCGGAGTGCACAATGTGTGGATCGAGCCGAACGACATCGTCTACGCGGCACACAACGGCACGTCGAACATGCACATCATCGACATCTCCGACCCAAGCAATCCGAGAGAGGTGAACGTCTGGGGACTGCCGAAGCCGGCGAGCAGCAAGACGTTGCACGACATCATCGTGCAAGGCGGATACGCGTATCTGTCGTATTGGGACGACGGCGTCATCATACTGGACGTGGGTGCAGGAACTCACGGCGGCACCCCGACCGAGCCGGTACAAGTCAGCCAGTTCAAGTATCCCATCGGCAATACGCACGTCGCGTGGCGCGCCGGTCGGTATCTGTTTCTGGGCGATGAGATCTTCCCACCGAATTGGGACCCTGATCGCGTAATCGAGACACGTGGCTATCTTCACGTCGTAGACGTGTCGGATATCGAGAATCCCCGTGAGGTAGCACGCTTTGAGATCCCAGAAGCCGGTGCCCACAATCTCTGGGCGGAAGATGATCGCCTGTACGTTGGCTACTACCAGGCGGGCTTACGAGTGATCGATATCTCCGGCGAGTTGCGCGGGGACCTTTACAGGCAAGGCCGAGAGCTTGCCGCCCTCAAGACCACCGACGAAAACACCATGGTGCCCAACTGGCCCATGACCTGGGGTGCACAGCTGTTCAAGGGTCACGTGTTTGCATGGGACCTCAACTCAGGCTTGTGGGTCATGAAGTTGGATGAGACGGTGATCATTCCTTGAGGGGGAAAGGGAGAGGGGTTGAGGGGAGAGGGCCCCGCCCCACCACGCCCCCATTGGGAAGGGGAGGGGGGCCCTCTCCCTTCTCCCCTCTCCCCTCTCCCCCAAAAGAAAGGACGCCAACCTCACCGGCCAGCGCCCTTCTAAATCCTGGTGGGTGGCGAGACCCAAGACTTACATCGTCGCCCGATCTCGAACCTGCATCTTCACCGCCCACAGCCCGCTATTCAGATCGGTGAAGAAGATGTGTCCCTTATAGGGTTGGGCACCCCAGGTCATGATCGAGTTCGGAACATAGCCTAGAGGATCAAACGCCTTGAAGACCGCCATCTCGCGACCCTGGTTCGCCAGGTTACCCATCAGCTCACCGGACACGTCTACCATCCGAACACCGCCCTCATAGTACGCCTG
>JAPULP010000435.1 GCA_027294815.1 Gemmatimonadota bacterium
AGCTCGCGAGTGCGAGCGACCCGAAGTGAGCGGATTGAGCAGCGCGCAGCGGTGCGATAATCAACCCCGATGTGCTCGCGCACGGCGGTTTTCAAGTTCTCCAGAGCGTTTTGCGTCTGGTTGCGTCTGGCTCTATCTGACCCCTTTTCTTGAGAAAAACAACGGGACCTTTTGCGTCTGACCCCGTCTGGTTGCGTCTGTCTGCGGGTGTATGTGCCCAAGACTGTGCCCACGGTGTTGGGGCCGATGGCTTCGGTACACCGACGCCGGTTTCCGTCACCCAAATCTGCAATCTGAAATCTAGAATCTAGAATCTGAAATTAATCGTTTCCCACCTTCGCCTTCAACTCCTCAAACCAGTTCTCCACAAGAATCAACGCACTCGCTGGGCCTTCGTCCCCAATCCCAGTGGCGCGGACCATGAGAAACCGCTGATCGTCGGGGCTGATGTCGAACGACCTGTATGTACCCGTGGTACGGTACTGTTCGACGGAGAACAGTCGCCGCCGCTCGCGCACCGCAAATGCCGTTGAGGTGGTGACCTTGGCCGCCACCAGCTGATCCTCGCTGTCCACGTAGAACAGCTCGCGCCCGCTATGGGCCCAGAGAGGCAGCGAGCCCCCTCCTACCGAGACTGTTTGCTTGCCGGCCGTGACATCGGGAAACGGCCGCACGTAGACCTCGTTCTGCCCGGTCTCGTCCGACTGGTAGGCCAGCCACTTACCGTCGGGGGACAATGCCACGGCGTTCTCGTCGAACTCGGATGTCAGCAGCCGAGTGGGTACGCTGTCCACGCCCACCCGAAGCGCCCAGAGGTTCCGCTGGCCAGCCAGGTTGGTTCGCAGAACGAGCCATTCTCCGTCGAGCGACCAAACACTTTCCCAGATATTCTCTTCGAAAGCAAACACCGATTTGACCGGGAGCGTGGCGTCCGCGACACGGGAGAACAAGTCAAAGTTCCCGTCTCGGGTCGAGATGAACGAGACCGAACGCCCATCCGGCGTCCAGCGCGGCCGGAGATCTACCGAAGCGTGCACGGTCAGTCGAGATGCCGGGCCCTCATCGAGTTCCTTGATCCAGATATCATAATCTCCCCGTTGTTGTGTAGGATCCTCGACCTCGTCTAGGATCCCGATCGCCAGCCGTGAGCCGTCGGGAGAGAGATCCCAGCCGGGATTGAGTGGCATGCGAAACCGCCAAGTGGGGTCGACCTGTGTGACGGTGCCTTCGCGACTCACCCACACGGCTTCCCATTCCACACGTTCGAGTCCACCCCCTATCCCCTCCCCAGCAATCATGAGGAGCGACCCCGACTGAGACAGCGCGAGGTCAGGGAAGAGGCCACTGGCTGCAACGCCCACCCCTTCGAGCACCGGCACCGCTGGACCGGCGAACGCGAGCGACCCTTGATCGAAGGGAGCGGCGAACACGCCACCGTCACGGCGCACGTACACCACGTGCCCGGTGGCCACATACCACGCCTGTGTGACGCCCGGTACGAGTTCCCGCGCCTCACCGCTACGGAGATCCAGCACCCAGATTGTCGAGGGAGAGCACGTTCCGACGCAATGACCGAACAACACCCCCCTTGCATCCGGCAACGGTGTCGGAAGACGCGGACGCATACCGCTGTCGGGCGGAGGCGACCACACGATCTCGGCGTCGCCACCCACGTCCGGCACACGCCGCAGCCGGTTATCGGTGTCGACGTAGACGATGGTGCCATCGTCGAGCCATGCCACTCCTCTGGTGGTCATGCTGACCGAGTCGGCGACCGTGATCGCGGAGCCGCCGCCCCGTGGCACCTTGCGGAGTTGTCCGCCTGCGGTGAACACGATCCACTCCCCGTCCGGAGAAACCGCCGGTGCGCTACCGCCTTGGTTGTTCGTCCCGGGCAGGGGCGTCGCCGAGTATTCTTCGCGCCGCTTGATCCAGAGTTGACTCCCCGACTCGGCCGGTCCGTCATACACGATCCACGATCCGTCCGGGGCTAGCGCGAAAGACTGGTTTCTGACGTCGGTGAGTTCCTGGCCCGGCGGGAAGGCGAGTCCGTAGCGCGCCACGCCGGGAGCGGGTTCGGGCCGCAACCAGCCCCACAGCATCGTTCCAAGCAACAGCGTCACGATCGCTGCGAGCCCAACGCTCAACCGATTCCACGGCCCGCTCGCTGGCGCACTTCCTACCGCTGATGCCTGTGTCGCGGGCAGCGTGAACGCCGGGTTCGTGAGTGCCTCCGCGAACTCCTTGGCCGTCCCGAACCGATCCGCCGCCAACTTTTCTAGAGACTTTGCGGTCGCGGCCGCGACGTGGGGCGGCACCGACTTCCGCAACTCCGTAACCGGTTGCACGTCTTCCGTCACGATTTTCATCACGATCGCCTGCGCCGACGCCCCGGTGTGGGGTGGCTCGCCCGTCAACATCTCATAGAGGACACACGCCAACGAGTAGATGTCCGATCGATTAGTGAGGTCCTTTTCCGCCGTCGCCTGCTCGGGACTCATGTAGTGAGGGGTGCCGAGCGATATGCCGGTTTCCGTCATCCGCCCACCGGCTGCCGCACTCACCGCCAACGCGATGCCGAAGTCCGCCACCATCGGGCGGCCATTGTGGAGCAGAATGTTTTCCGGCTTGATATCGCGGTGGATGACGTTGTTGCTGTGCGCGTAGTCGAGCGCGTCCGCCACATCGCACGTGATCCGCACCGCCTCCTCGATCCCGAGTTGTGTCTCGCGGTTGAGCTTGTCCCGCAGCGTCTCGCCCTCGATGTAGGGCATGACGTAATAGAGGAACGCCTCACCCCCTGCCCCCCTCTCCGTTTCA
>JAPULP010000436.1 GCA_027294815.1 Gemmatimonadota bacterium
TCTACGGTGTGATTCACGGGCGCGACGCGCTCGGTGGCTGGGACATGTTCGACGACCCGTACAACGCCGAGAACCCCGCCGAGGAGTTCGTCCGAATCGAAGACGGCGACAACGTCGGTTGGCCATACTGCTACTACGATCCCGAGAAGCGTCGCAAACTGTTAGCGCCCGAGTTCGGTGGGGACGGCGAACAGCAAGGGCGATGTGCGAACATGAAGAATCCCTTAATTGGCTTTCCAGCCCACTGGGCCCCCAACGGCCTGGCGTTCTACTCTGGTAACCAATTCCCCACTTCGTACGGAGGTGGTGCATTCATCGTGTTCCACGGCTCGTGGAATCGGGCCCCGTTACCTCAAGCCGGTTACCAAGTAGTCTTCGCTCCATTCGACGGAAACGAGCCGACTGGTGAATGGGAGACATTCGCCGACGGCTTCGGTGGCGAGGCGCCCAGTCCCCGCGGGAGCCCACACCGTCCCGTGGGAATCGCCGAGGGACCCGACGGTTCGCTCTACGTGACGGATGATACCGGCGGGAGAATCTATCGGATCGTTTACAGGTTGTAGGGTGTGGGGTGTAGGGTGTAGGGTGTCGGCCTTCAAGACCTACACCCCACACCCTACACCCTACACCCTACAAGCTTTATCTTTCATGGAGGCGACTTCAGGACATATCATGGCAACCATCCTCTACCATCGAACCACCATCCTCGACGCCCGGCGTATCGCCAAAGAGGGTTTCGATGACCTCGAACTAGAATTCCTGCTGCGCGACGCTCGCAGTGGTGAGGAAGTCTCCGTTGCCGGAGTGTTGCTGGCAGACCGGCCCCTCGGCGCGGACGAGGGGATCGAGGGAGATGCGGTTCTCGAGGTTGCCCTCGATTCCACCGAACAGGACCTCGCGACGTTCGAGTTGGAAGGCATGTTGTGGGACGCGCGCGTGTGGGTGGCGCCAGCCGAATGGCTCACCGACCACGCGACCGTTCGCATCGCGTCGGTAGACCCGTCCGCCTCTGGTTTCTTCGACAGCAACACCGGAGAGCCGGAGCTTTAATAGGGTGTAGGTTATGGGGTGTAGGGTGTAGGGTTTCGAAACCAATCCCGATCCTTGACGATTACTCCCTATACCTAAGTCCCACACCCTACACCCTACACCCTACACCCTACCACCTATAGTTACATCTCCGGCGGCACCCCCGCCTTATGACGCAAATACGCCCACGACAATGGAGCGATGAGGCACACGGCCGCCAGGAGTGTCAGGGCGGTGCTGATCGCCCCGATGAGTTGTGACCGCTGGCTCCGTTCGACGGCTAGGAAGAGCGCCGAGTCTTGGCGAGCGGTCAACGCGATCATCGCACGGCTGGCTTGCGCGGTGAGCATGTTGATGTCTGATTCGGGACCGGTGCTGGGATTCCGGAGACTCTCTAGGATGTCACCTACGAAGAGTTGGGCCATCGGGTCGGCCAATTCGCTACGCAGGTCTTGGAGGTCCACCCGCAACGAGACCCCGATACTGTCCCTGACCCGTAGCCACTCCGGTGAGAGCTCGTCGCGAGAAAGTGCCATCTGTCGCCACACATCCAACGCCGCGGCATGGCGGTTCATCGTGCTGGCGGTCTTTTGACCATCGGAAATGACCCCGCGGTCTTTGCCGAGTGCTATCACGTGGATCACCCCGATGATCAACGCACCGATCAGAGCGACGGCTGCAATAGTGAGTGCTATGCCGGGGCGTGGCCCCTTGTAATACTCGAGCGCTATCGCTAGCGAAGAACGCGGCTTGGTCATAATGCCCTCCGGCCTCTAGAAAACAAACGACGCTTCGACGGCACCCTCAGCGACCGTGATCGTTTGGACCTGGCTGCCCAAAGTCTTGTGCCACGCTTCCACGACGTATTCACCGGGCGGGAGGTCATCCAGGGTGAAGCTACCGTCCCCCGATGTGATCGCAAAAAACGGATGGTCGAACACGCCAATCACTGCCGTCATCCAGCCATGAATGTCACATTTGACGCCGATTCCAACTTCAGGATTTTGAAACGTCCGCCTTGATTCAATGCCCCGCAGCGGTTGGCCGATATTGAAACTGCGATTCTCCTGAGCTGAGACATGGACGTTGTGGAGTGTCGCGTCGCTGTTGCGTATCACCATCGTCTGGCCTACGCGCAAGGCAACGACTCGTGGTGAATATTCACAGCCCTCCTGGTCGAGCACCGCCGGTTCCGAGGGCAATGGCAATTCACCGACTGGGGCACCCGCTTTGACGTAGACGATGACGTCGCTGAGTCCGCCTGCCGCATCGGTCAGGATCGGCCGCGTCACGACGACCTCACCAGGATGCGCGGCAAGGCAATACGCATCTGTGCTCAAGTCGACGATTTCGGCGTTGGGAGCCGCTCCTGTAAACCTGACGCTTCCTGAGATGCTTCCCAGTTCGACCCTTCCGCGGTAGCCACCAGCAAACAAGAGCGTGCCGCCAAATGGGAGCGCTACGACGCTCCAAAAGAGCGCACGGCGTAATTGGTGTTTCATAAGTGCACTACCATCCATCGAAGAAACCACCGTCGAACCAGTCCCAGAGGAGATAGACCATCAACCGTGTCGAACGGAGGCTCGCGTTCGTGAGAGGCAACAGCACGCCGACGTTGGCCATGACGTGTTGTCTCGTGTTGAGGGTTATCTGAATCTGCGGTACGATACTCCATTCAACGTCCACGTTCTCCAGCTCGGTTTCGGCCAATAGCTCGATCATCGGCGTCCACGTCCGTCCATATCCTCCCTGACTCCAGCTGCGGCCCAAGACACCCCGCCACTGCAATTCCTCTTGCGCCACGTCGGTGCTGAACGGGAATTCCATCAGCACCTGGGCGTGCAGGAATGCGTCTCCCGGCAGGATTTGTCCGAACGCAACGAACGGTTCGCCAACGGCGGTGCCGTTTCCAAAACCTTTGTCTTCGTCACCAGTCGGAATCTTCGCTTCGAACCCGATGCTCAAAATCGATCCACTTTCGAGACCGTGAAAGAGTGCGTGCTTCACGCCGAGAGTGAGATCTCCTATCCCGCCTTCCCACGACCCGGTGACGGGGTTCTGCATGAACCCAAACGGCGCTTTCAACTCGAATTGGCTCTGCGGGCCAATACGCCGCTCCCACACGAACTCGTTGATGATCGACCCGGGTCCATCGAGGTCGATGCCCACGGTCGTCACGGCCTCATCCTCGGGATACGCCTTTTCCGTCACGAGCGGCCGTGGCAGGTTCAACTCACCCCGCGGCCACCGATCGTCAGCACAAAAAGTCCGGATGTAATCCATCACTAATTGCAGCTGCTCTTCACTGAAGGCCTCCCCATACGCCGGCATCGTTTCGTCGAACCCGCGCACCGGACCCCCGTGCATAGCCACTGTAATCCAATCAGCATCCGGTTCGCGCGACGAGAAACTGCAATCAGTGAAATCCGGCACCGGTACGTCGAACGCTATCCTGTCCGGCGGAACGCCGCGGCCCGCCGGACCATGGCAACCGGCGCACGCGATGTTGTACAGTCCTTCGCCATCGGTAGGGACATCTTGCCACATGGTCGCCCGCACTCCTGCTGCGTCCGGGAGGCCGAACGCCAATACGACCAGCAGAAGGTTTGGAGTTTTCATATTTTTTGGTGTTCGCTACCGATGAGACCGTCCGGCTACGCTTCCTATGTTATCCCAACCGACTGGCTAATCAAGGAGAACGCAGTTCGACGCCGATCACAACAACCGATCCGTACGTGATCCCTGTCAGAAAAGGTGCAATGATTTCCACGACGTTCGGCGGCTGGAAATGCCTTGGTTTCGTCTCGGGATGGGGATAGTAGATATATCCGTCGACGGACCGGTCCTCGAAAGTCACGACACACGGAGTCAACGAGAAATCCTCGGGCGGGGAGTCGGGCGACCACCGCACCCCACGAAAAACAAATCTAGGTTTCGTCAGGGCGAATACGCGCGGCGCGACCGAAACGTTCAGGGTGCCTGCATAGCAATGTGACAGGTCGAGTCCGCGTTCTTTGAACAAGGGCATTTGCGCCCGAATGGTCCCGCCCGGAACGTCACCTCGAACGCCCGATGCGACGCCGTGTCCCTCACACACGACACCGCGTACCGATATCCTCGCACGATCCATCGATGGGGCTGTCAGAGGGTCAGGGCCCGGCAGGTTGTTAGGCGGCCCCCCGTTTGGCCCTGGGAGCACATGGCACCACCTCGACGTTCAACACCGCTCCTTCGTGGATGATCAGCCTGGAGGCCGTGATATCGCCATGTATCACCGCAGACGCCTGCACCTCCACTCGTTCCGCCACGATCGAGCCGGTGATCTCGCCGTCCAGCACTGCTTCTCGGGCGTGCACGTCGCCGTCCACGTGGCCGCCACGGGCCACCATCACCTGCCCCGCGGCATTCACGTTCCCCAAAACCTTGCCCGCTACCCGGACCAGGCCCGTGCTCTCCAAGCTACCCACGATCTCCATGCCCGAGCCGATGACGGTCAGCGTCTGAGCCGCTGAGGCTTCGGATTTCCGCTTTTTTTGCTGGGGAGTGGGCCGAGGGATCGTGTTTTCTGACATTGCGTGTCTCCATTGCTGTGGTCGAGGTGCAGAACTAGGTGCTCCCCGTCGGCAAAAGGTTACACGGGGTCCAGGACCTGCATGCCTGAGCAAATTGCCGGTTTCGAGCGTCGAAATCGGTGAGATCGGTCACCACTGGCGGATCCGCGGGCGCCAGGCACACCTTTGTGTAGGAACCTTTACACTTCGTTGGATTCGCCGTCCGACCGGCGTGCGAAGGAACCGCAATAAACGGGCCACTGCCCGCGGACGTACCTTGCAGTCAAAGACCCACTGGCAGCCCAAGGAGGCCCCATGCAGCGTCGCCACGTCCTCTTCCTCGCGGTTCTAGCCCCTCTTCTCGCCATTCCCGACTCGACGGTAGCCCAGCAGCCGGAACGACTCGAGATCGATGAGTGGGTAGTACCGTGGGAGCAGAGCCGCCCTAGAGACCCCTTCGTGGGCCCCGACGGCAAGGTCTGGTTCGTGGGCCAGCGGTCCCACTACGCCGCGTACCTGGACCCCGAGACCGGTGAATTCAAGAAGTTCGATCTGGACGACGGGACAGGCCCCCACACTCTCATCGTGG
>JAPULP010000437.1 GCA_027294815.1 Gemmatimonadota bacterium
CCCCGGGCGGACCAGCCGACCGAAGTGGTCGTCGAACGCGACGGTAGTCGGATGACCATCACGGTGACGCCGGACAGCTCGACGCACACCAATGCCATTACGGGCGACGAGCGGGTGATCGGAACACTCGGCGTCTTCCCCGCCGTCGACGTTCGCAATGTCCAATGGGGACTGGTGGGCGGGGTCTTCGAGGGCGGTCGGCGGGTAAGGCGCGATGCGAAGTTGATCCTGGTGACCCTCAAGGGATTGGTGACCGGAAGGGTGTCCGCTCGAGAGTTGGGTGGCCCGGTACTGATCGGTCAGATCTCGGGCCAGGTCGCCCGCCAGGGCTTGTTTGCGCTCCTCAGCTTCATGGCGCTGTTCTCCGTCAATCTGGCCATCCTCAATCTCCTGCCGATTCCCGTGCTCGACGGCGGCCAACTCGTGTTCCTCTTGATCGAAGGAGTGCGGGGCAAACCGTTGCCGCTCCAGCTGCGGATCCGGTTCAGCCAGTTCGGGTTGGTGATTCTCTTGGGGATCATGGTACTGGCGTTGACGAATGATCTGCTGAGAGTGTTTGGAGGCTAGAAGGGAGCGGGGAGCAGTTAGGCGGGGAGCGGGCCCCCACTCCACTCCCCTGTTACGGGGTGGAGTTGGGCGGCCTGCTCCCTGCTCCCCGCTCCCTGCTTACCGCTGCCCCAATACCACGACCAACACCGCGATAAGCACGACCAGCAACACGGCCGCCACGGGCCAGACCCACTTGGGGAATCGTCTGTGCTCGACGGCGCCGGCGTCCGTCACGACATCGAGCCCGAACGTCTCTGTGGACCGGTCCGCGCTCTCGATCTCGTTGAGGTCGGTGAGGAGGGCTTCCGCTGTACCGTATCGGTCGTCCGGGTGCTTGGCGAGCAACCGGAGAATGATCCGCTCCAGCCGACTCGAAATGTCCGGTCGTTTGTTGCGCGGAGCCTCCGGAGGGTCCTCCACGTGCATGCGAGCCAGCTCGAACCAATCCGTGGAACTGAACGGCACGTTGCCAGTCACGGCCTTGTAGAGCGTCACTCCTAAAGCATAGAGGTCGCTGCGGCCGTCGAGCGTACGTCCCTGTGCTTGCTCGGGCGACACGTAGTGGGGCGTCCCGATGGTCATGTTCTGGCCCGTGGCGGATACGTACCCGGATACCGCTCGCGCAATGCCGAAGTCGGCCACCGCGGCGCGCCCGTCCTCGGCGAGTAGGATATTGTCGACCTTGATGTCGCGGTGAACCACCCCTTCGTCGTGCGCGAAGGCTAGGGCCTGCGCGACGGACGCCGCCAGCACGATCGTTTCCTCTTCGGAGAGAGGCCCCAAGCGCTCGAGCCGGTCCCCCAGAGACTCGGGGTAGTAGTCCATGGCGTAATAGGTCGTCTCGCCGTCGCGGCCGACGTCGAGAATGCGCACGATGCTTGGGTGGCTCAGGTTCTGTGCCACCTCGAACTCGTTGCGGAACCGGGTTTCGAATTGAGGATCGCCCGCGTAGCGCGGTCGGAGCACCTTGAGGGCGACGGTGGCCCCGTTATCGGTTCGCTTCCCCTCGAAGACCCAGGCAAACGCTCCTTCGCCAATCAATCGCTCGAGGGTGTAATCGCCGACCGTGCGGCCCACCAGTTGCTCGGGATCTAGCGTCATCAGTGACCTTTACAGGCATACCAGCGTAGGCTACCTTGCTGTGCTAACATCATTTAGGGCACTTACGACTACATTCGTGGCCCGCGGTTTGTGAGGATACACTTTTAATGAGCTTTGACAAGCAGGCAGTCATTCGCCGGTTTCAGACGGACGAAAAGGATACCGGGTCGGTGCCACTTCAAGTAGCGGTTTTGACAGAGCGAATCAACTACCTGACGGATCATTTTCGCGCCCACAAGAAGGACCATCATGGGCGGCATGGGCTGCTGGCGATGGTCAGCAACCGACGCCGCCTTTTGACATATCTGAGGCGTATCGATCTGACCGGTTACCGCAAGCTCATCGAAGAACTCGGCCTCCGACACTAAGTTGCTTTCCGCAGGCCCGGGCGTCCGGAGCGGTTCCGGCGCCTTTTTTTTGAGGCTCAAATTCCTAGGATGACAATGGTTACGGAAGTGAAGCGAACGTTCGCCGGGCGCGTGCTACACATGGAGACCGGGCGGTTGGCAAAGCAGGCGGCGGGCAGCGCCCTCGTACAATTTGGGGACACGGTCGTCCTCGCTGCCGTGTCGGTATCGGACAAGGTCTCGCATCTCCCGTTTTTCCCGCTCACCGTGGAGTATCGGGAAAAGTGGTACGCCGCGGGCACGTTTCCCGGCGGATTCATCAAGCGGGAAGGTCGCCCCAGTGACCAGGAGATCCTCGCGGCTCGGCAAATCGACCGCTCGCTGCGACCGCTCTTCCCAAAGGGGTTCAAGAACGAGACGCAGGTTTTTGTCTACGTCCTCTCCGCCGACCAAGAGAACGACGCTGACACCGTCGGCCTGACGGCGGCGTCGCTCGCGCTCAGCTTGTCGAAGGTGCCGTGGGGCGGTCCGGTCGCCGCGGTCCGCGTGGGTCGCGTGGACGGGGATTGGGTGGTCAACCCGACGTTCGACCAGTTGGACGAATCGGATCTCGATCTGGTCGTGGCCGGACGTCGCGGGTCGATCATGATGGTCGAGGGCGGCGCAGTGGCGATGCACGAGAGCGACATGGGCATCGCGCTCGGCAAAGCGCAGGAGGCCGGCGACGAGTTGCTCGACGCGGAGCAAGAGATCCTCGACTCGTCGTCCGTCGAGAAGATGGAATGGACGCCAGAAGAGATTCCAGAGACGCTCGAGCGGCGGGTGCGCGAGTTGGCAGAGCCGAAGATGGCGGATGCATTGTTCGGCGGCGAGAAGCAAGAACGACGACACCAACTCGCCGCGTTGAAAGAGTCGGTTCAAAAGGAACTGGCCGAAGAGTTTCCGGACAACGCGGGCGTCATTTCGAATGTGTTCAGTTCGGTAGAAGGGGAAGTGACACGGACGCGCGTGCTCGAAGCGGGCGAGCGTGTGGACGGGCGCGACACGGAAACCGTGCGGCCGATCGAATGCTCGGTGGCGCTCCTGCCACGCGTGCATGGCAGCGCGCTCTTTCAGCGCGGCGAAACGCAGGCGCTGGTGACCACGACCCTCGGATCCGTGCGGGACGAGCAACGAGTCGACAACATCGACTTGAAGCAAGAAACTACCAAGAGCTTCATGCTCCACTATAATTTCCCGCCGTTCTGCGTTGGTGAAACGCGGCCGATCCGCGGGGTGTCGCGCCGCGAGATCGGACACGGCATGTTGGCAGAGCGGGCGCTTCAACCAGTGCTGCCCGATTATGAGGACTTTCCATACACCATCCGCGTCGTGTCGGAGATTCTCGAGTCAAATGGTTCATCGTCGATGGCAAGTGTGTGCGGCAGTTCGCTGGCCCTGATGGACGCGGGCGTTCCGTTGAAAGGTGCGTGCGCCGGTGTGGCGATGGGGTTGATAAAAGAGGGAGACAAAGTCGTCGTGCTCACCGACATCCTCGGCAGCGAAGACCATGTGGGCGACATGGATTTCAAAGTTGCCGGAACACGAGAGGGTATTACGTCGATTCAGATGGACATCAAGATCGACGGATTGAAGCTCGAGATTCTGAGCGACGCTCTCGATCGTGCGCGCAAAGCCCGACTCCACATTCTCGACAAGATGAATGAGACGATATCGAGTCACCGCGAGGAGCTGTCGCAATACGCGCCGAGCATCATTACCGTGCAGATCAATCCGCAAAAGATCGGGGATGTGATCGGTCCGAAAGGCAAGACGATTCGCGGCATCCAGGAAGAAACCGGCGCCGAGATCAATATCGACGATTCCGGCACCGTGACCATCGCGGCGGTTGATGGGGCTGCCGGAGCGGCCGCCAAGGCGAGAGTGGAAGCGTTGGTGGAGGAGCCGGAGGTCGGCAGGATCTATGAAGGTCCGGTGAAGAGCACGACGGCGTTCGGCGCCTTCATCGAGATCATGCCTGGTACGGAAGGCTTGCTGCATATTTCGGAGTTGGCCCACGGCCGAGTTGAAAAGACAGAGGACGTGGTAAAGAAAGGCGACATCGTTCGAGTTAAATTGCTCAGTATGGACGAACGGGGTCGAATGAAGCTGTCACGCAAGGCGTTGCTCGAGCGCGAATGAAGGCAGGCCTGCAGACCGAGAAGCTCGACGAGGGTCTGTACCGCACGACGGCCGATAACGGCGTCACCGTCATCTCCGAGGTGATTCCCGCGGTCCGGTCGGTGGCGGTAGGTGTTTGGGTCAGAACCGCGTCGGCGCATGAGACACCACCCCTCATGGGTGTCTCACACTTGCTCGAACACATGGTGTTCAAGGGAACCGAGCGGCGTTCGGCGCGGGATATCGCGCTGGAGCTGGAGGCTCGCGGTGGTTCCCTCGACGCGTTCACCGCTCGCGAGCACACATCCTACCAGGCGCGCGTGCTGGATGAAGACCTGCCACGGGCGCTCGATGTGCTCACAGACCTCGTGCGAAACCCGGTGCTTCGTGATTCAGATCTGGAATTGGAACGTCGTGTCATTCTGGAGGAGATCAGTACCGTGGAAGACACCCCGGACGATCTCGTTTTTGATCTGCACGGCTCCACGCTGTGGCCCGACCACCCCTACGGTTTTTCCATCCTCGGAACGCGGGAGACGGTCCACGCGCTGACGGTTGATGATTTGCGTGCGTTGCATGGACGGGCCTATCATCCTAAGCAGGTCGTAATTGCGGCTGCAGGGTCTCTCAATCACGAGATGCTGCTCAAGCTGTTGGCTAAATGCGGGTGGTTTTCGTTCGAACCCGGTCCGGACCCGGCGACGATCGTCTCGGCGCCCGAGGGTAACCGAGCCACCAAGCGTTTTCCCCGAGACCTGGCGCAGACCCACATCGTGCTGGGTACCGACACCTTCGGGTACCCCGACAAGCGCCGCTACCCGCTCATGCTGCTGAACACCGTGCTCGGCGCCGGCATGTCCAGCCGGCTGTTTCAACGGGTGCGCGAGGAGCTGGGGCTGGCGTACACCGTATACGCCTTTCATTCGTTTTACGAACATGCGGGCGTGACGGGCGTCTACGTGGGGACGCAACCCGCAACGGCGAAGCAGGCAGTCGAGGCGATAGAACTCGAACTCGACCGCTTGACGAAAGAGGGGCTGGCCGGAGACGCGTTGGCGGAAGCCAAACAGCAACTCAAGGGACAAGTCACGCTCGGGCTCGAGAGCCCCTCATCCCGAATGTACCGAGCTGCCGGCATCGTCCTTTACCGACAGCCGTACAAGTCGATCGACCAGGTCCTCTCGGAGATCGACGAAGTGCGCCCCGCCGATGTCGCGTCGGTGGCCGAAGAGTTTTTCGATCCGGAACGCCAAACGGCGGTCTGGCTCGGACCGAACTAAAAAATCTCCTCCGCGATACTACGATGATTCTCGGGGTCCCGAAAGAAATCAAAGCAAATGAGAACCGAGTGGCTCTCGTTCCGTCCGGCGTAGAAGCCCTGGTTGCCGATGGCCACACGGTGGTGATCGAGCGGTCCGCGGGGCAGGGTAGCGGGTTTGCCGATCAGGCATACATCGGTGCGGGCGGAACGATGACCGCGGGAGCGGACGAAGTGTGGGCCAAAGCCGATATGATCATGAAGGTCAAAGAACCGATCGAGTCCGAATGGCCCATGATGAAATCCGGCCAGATCATCTTCACATACTTTCACTTCGCCGCGAGCGAAGCACTGACTCGCGCCGTGGTCGACTCGAACTGTGTCGCCATCGCCTACGAAACGGTACAGCTCGCGTCCGGCGAATTGCCGCTCCTGACGCCCATGAGCGAAGTGGCCGGACGGATGGCCGTGCAAGAGGGCGCCAAGTATCTCGAGGCGTTGAGCGGTGGACGGGGCCTGCTGTTGGGGGGCGTACCAGGGGTGATGCCGGCCAAGGTGTTGATCCTGGGCGGGGGTGTGGTGGGCACCAACGCGGCAAAGATGGCCGCGGGAATGGGCGCCAACGTGACAATCCTCGACCTGTCCTTGGATCGGCTCCGTTACCTGAGTGATGTGATGCCGGCCAATGTCACGCTCATTCACTCCAGTCGACTCAACATTCTCGAGATGCTGGCTCAGGCCGACCTGGTCATCGGAGCGGTGTTATTGACGGGGGCGAAGGCACCGAAGCTCATACGTCGGGAAGACCTGGCGGTGATGAAGGAAGGATCGGTCATCGTCGACGTAGCCGTCGATCAAGGCGGGTGTGTCGAGACGACGAAGCCTACTACGCACGAAAACCCCACATACGTCGTCGATGGGGTC
>JAPULP010000438.1 GCA_027294815.1 Gemmatimonadota bacterium
GGGAAGGAAAATGCGTTCGGTGGCGTGTCCGAGATAATAGTCCTCCATCGGCGGCCTGCCCACGATCGTTGACGGATAGATCGGCCGCTCGCGCATCGTGATCGCGGTGACGGTCACCGCGGGGTAGTAGTCTGCCAAAGAATAGAACCCGGTGTGATCGCCAAACGGCCCCTCCAACACCAGGGGCTCCGCCGGATCGATATGTCCCTCAATGACCAGCTCGGCTTCCGCCGGTACGAGCAGATCGCTCATGACGGCTTTCGCCAGTCGCACCGGCTTCCGACGCAAGAAGCCGGCGAAGATATACTCGTCGACATTGGGCGGCAGGGGAGCTGACGCCGAGTAAACCGAAGCCGGATCGCCACCCAACACGATCGCCACCGGCATCCTCTCGCCTCGTTCCGCCATCTCACGCCAGTGGGAAGCGCCGACCTTGTGTCGCTGCCAGTGCATCGCCAACCGTGCGCGTTCCAGAACCTGCACTCGATACATTCCGACGTTTCGCACGCCGGTCTTCGGATCGTTCGTGATGACCTGGGGGAGCGTAATGTACGGACCGCCGTCTTCAGGCCAACACGTCATGATCGGTAGGCGTGTCACGTCAACGTCCGATCCCTTTACGACGACCTCCTGACAGGCAGGAGTCTTGCGAGTGGTGTGGGGAGGAAACTTTGCGATCTCCGCAATCGTCGGAAACATGGCGAGCTTTTCACGCCATCCCTCAGGCACCTTCATCTGCAATAACTCGGAGATGCGCTTTCCAATGGAGTCGAGGTCGTCGACGCCCAACGCCATACACATTCGTCGCATCGATCCAAACAGGTTGATACCCACCGGAATCGAAGACGTCGAGCCGTCGTGCAAGATGGGCTGCTCGAAGAGCAATGCCGGTCCACCGCCCGGACTTTTCATGCAACGATCGGCGATTTCCGCCATCGCCTTGTCGACCGACACCGGATGGGACACACGGACCAATTCGCCGGCCGCCTCGAGTTGGGTCACCAGTTCGCGCAGATTGTCGGCGATCATAAGCGCACACCCCAATGGATCATGGCAATCCCAAAACTGAGGGGCGCATATCCAACGTCCCCGAAACCGGCACCCCGGAATCGTTCGGCCAGGTCGTCCGGGTCGGGAAAGTCCAGAACGGAACTTGGTAAGTAGCTATAAGCCGTCTTATGTTTGGACACCATTCGCCCGATACGCGGGAGCACGTGCTGGAAATAGAACAAATACAGCGGTCTGATCGGCCAACGGTGAGGTGTCGAGAACTCGAGCACGACCAATCGTGAGCCGGGCTTGATGACCCGAGCCATCTCCCGTAGTCCACTGTCGAGATCCGCGAGGTTTCGAACACCAAAGCCCACGGTGCACCCGTCAAACTGCGCGTCCGCGAATGGCAACTCCAACGCATCCGCTCCAACCGGCAGGAGGCCCTTCGCCTTGGTGCGGCCAAGCTTCAGCATGGGAATCACGAAATCCGCGCCGACGACCCGACCTCCAAAGTTTGACTGGCGAGCGATGGCCGCTGCGAGATCGAGCGTGCCGGCACAGAGATCCAAGTACGTACCGTTGGGCGCGCGGGTCCAGCCGAGGCGCGACACCGCCCGGCGTCGCCAGCGTCGATCGATGCTGAGACTGAGAACCCGGTTGAGGAGATCGTACCGGGGCGCGATGGCAGTGAACATCTCCCGCACGTACGATCGCTTTTCGCTGCCGGTAGGAGCGCCATACCGGAGTTGCGCCGGCGACATAGGCGCAAAAGATACTGACGTGCCGAAGCTTGCAACAGTGTTGCAAATTGAAACACCGAACGGGCCCCGGGGGTAGACAAAACCGACCAATGCCGTTTCCCGAAGAGTATTCCGCAGCCACCGACCAGGAGGTGGTGGAGTGGGCGCGTCAGGGACAGGAGCGAGCCTACCGGGAGCTAGTGCGTCGATATCAGCGGCCGGTCTTCTCCCTCATCTACCGCATGGTGCGCGATCGGGAGCGGGCCGAAGACCTGGCCCAAGAAACCTTCGTAAAAGTGTTGAACGCGCTCGACAGTTACCGGAGTGAGTACAAGTTCTCGTCCTGGATCTTCAAGATCGCGAACAACGCGGCGATCGATCAGCTTCGTCGCAAGGAGCTGAACACGCTTTCGCTGGACGGTGCGCCGGATGCGGTCACGAGTGAGCGCCAGGAAGGCACGTCACTGCAGCTCCCGCATGCGGGGGAGAGCCCTCTCGAAGAACTCGAGGCGCGTGAGCTAGGGGGGCAGATCGAATCAGCCATCGCGCGTCTCCGACCCGAGTACCGGTCCTGCATCTTGCTGCGACACGTACAGGGGTACGCGTACGAAGAGATCGCCGAGATGCTCGACCTGCCACTCGGTACGGTCAAGACGTACATCCACCGCGCCCGTTCGGAGTTGCGCACACTACTCGAAGACGCGCGCGAATGAAACTCTCGGTCGAGAAATTCGTATGGGGGACATGAGGAAACGACATGTCTGAAGACAACGTGACCAGGCTCACTCCGGCGGAAGAGGACCCGATCATTGATCGGTGGCTCGCCTCTCTTCCGGAGCTAACGCCGAG
>JAPULP010000439.1 GCA_027294815.1 Gemmatimonadota bacterium
TGACACGCACGGATGCGCAGCTCGAGCATCACCGGCGTATTGCTCGCCTCCGAAAGCTCGAAACCATGCTCCACCGCGCGCGTGATGCTCGGGAGGTTCGGTCTCGGATCGAGAAGCCATATCTGGGATTTCATGGCGAAGGCATGCGTGCGCTCCTGCATGATGCTTGCGCCCTCACCGTAATCCTCACCCAGTATGATCAATGCGCCGCCCTCGACTCCCGCAGACGCAAGGTTTGAAAGGGCGTCAGAGGCGACATTGGTGCCGACGGTTGATTTCCAGGTCACGGCACCGCGGAGGGGGTAGTTGATCGAAGCCGCCAGCATCGCCGCGGCCGTGGCTTCACTGGCCGAAGTCTCGAAGTGCACGCCGAGTTCGTCGAGGATGTCTCCGGCATCCGTGAACACATCCATCAGATGTGATATCGGAGCACCTTGATAACCCCCGATGTAGGCAACGCCCGACTGGAGCAGCGCCTTGGTGACGGCAAGAATCCCCTCACCGCGAAAGACTTCGCCGTCACCCAGTCTCAACGATTGCACTTCTTTGGCGAATGATCGCTCGGCCATAAATGTCTCCCGCTAGAGCCTCAAGCCGCCACAGCCACAGCCCTCATCCTCAACGCGCCGGGGCCAAAGCCAGCACCCGCAAAGGGCTACCCGACCCGTTCACGATCTTCAACGGCGCTGCGATGACGACGGCCCCCGTCGGTGGAAGTTGATCCAGATTGGCCAGGCTCGCGAGCCCGAATTTGTTCGCGCCGTGCATCAACGTATGACAAGGAAACGGCGGATCAAAGGTAGCCGCCTGGCCGGCGTCCGTGCCTACAGTCTCGCTGCCGAAACCCATGACATCCCGCTCCTCTGCGAGAAACGTAACCGTCTCCGGATGCGGTCCCGGAGTATGCGGTCCGTCGTCGCCGATGTTCAGGAATTCACCGGGATCGGTGCGCTTCGACCAGTCCGTACGAAACAACACCCAGGCCCCCGCCGGTATGCGGCCATGCTCTTTCTCCCACGACTTCACGTGATCAACGGTGAGAAGAAAATCGGGATCCTGCTTCACGGACTCGACCGCATCGACCACACAAGCCGGGCCGACGAAGCGCTCCACCGATATCGTTTCCGTGCTGTTGCTCGGATAGTCCTTCCCTGTCGCCCAATGGATCGGTGCGTCGAAATGCGTACCCGTGTGCTCGCCGCAGCCGATCGCACTCCAGTACCACGCCGGCCCGCGGTCATCATAGCGCGAGAGTTCTTGCAGCGAAAAAGGCGGAGACGCCGCAAATTCCGGTGGCAACTGGATGACGGGGGTGTCGGGCGACAATGGCTGTGTCAGGTCAACCACCTTGACACGTCCACTCGCGATGTCCGCCACCAGCGTGGCGAGGGTGTCGGCACTTGAGGCCATTGGTTCACTCCTGTTGTCTGGCTTCGCCCATTACACACGGCACTGCGGGCGAGCATCTGCGGTCACAGCATGTATTGTCTGTTGCGTCTGAGACTCTCGAGCAACCGGTCGATATCTTCCAGATTGTTGTAGAAGTGCGGCGATATCCTCACGTTGCCATCGCGGGAGGACGTAACGATGTCATCCTGCGCCAGGGCGTCAACGATGGCAATCTCGTCCGCAACCTTGACCGCTAGCATGGCACCATGAGCCTCGTCCTCGACGGGGGTGGCGAACTTGAACCCCTCCGCCAGCACGCCGTCTTTAATCGCCCGCGTAAGCTCACCGATGTGCTTCTCGATTCTCTCCACTCCCCATGACTGAATCAGTCCGACGCCTGCCAGCGCTGCATAGATATTCGCCACGGGCGGAGTACCCGACTCGAACCGGCGAGCGGTGGGTGCAGGATCGTTGGCGTAAATGTCCATGGCGTCGATATCGCGCTGCGCGAACCAACCGGAGAATGTGGGTGTCAGCCGCTCGATGAGCTCCTGTCGCACATAAAGCATTGCAGTACCGGCGGAACTAAGCAAGTACTTGAGCGTACCTCCCACCAAGAAATCCGTATCGAGGGCTCGGACGTCGATCGGGAAAGCACCGAGTCCCTGATAGGCGTCGAGCATCACTAGGGCGCCGTTCTTGTGCGCCAGATCGACAATCGGCCGTATATCCTGTTTCGAGCCGTTGCGGTAGCACACCGAGGCGATGGACACGAGTAGAGTTCTGTCGTCAATCACGCGCTCGTAATGCTCGAGTGGAATACGCCCATCGCATTCCGGGACGTGGCAGATATCAGCCCCCCGTTTTTCCTGGGCATGCCAGATCTGAGCCGTGGTCGGAAACTCGAAATCGCTGACGACGACTCTGTTACGCGGGCTCGAGAAATCCAGGGCGCTCGCTATTGTGTTGACACCGTCGGATGCGCAGAAGGTGACCGCAATCTCTTCAGGCTTCGCGTTGATGAGACCGGCAAAACTCACCCGTGCGGTCTCATAGAGTCCGACCCATTTGTCCCAGTCCGAACCGCTCTCGTTCCAATCATCGAGATAGCGTTGGTAGGCTTCACGCACGTCGACCGACAGCGCTCCGTAGGAGCAGCTGTTGAGGTAGGTTTTTTTCTCGAAGATCGGAAAGCGCGATCGGATCGACATCTCAACGAGTTTCAGAAGCGCCAGGTCGCTGGCATCCTACGCTGCCACGACGTCGAGTCGTCACGGAACTAGTACCGGCCTCCGCACCGGCCTGAGAATGAACAGTCCTTCGCCCATGCTCGACACAATCACCGTTCCGCTCTCAAAGAAAGGAAAAGCGGTCCACGCACCGTTGAAGCCCGGAGGGTTGCCCTCGTACGGCGTCGTGTCGAAGAAACCGATCTCGACGGGATTCTTGGGATCACTGATGTCGACGACCCGCAGACCGGCCTGGTAATTGGCCTGGTACATCCGGTTGCCCTTGATGTACAGGTTGTGATCGGTGGCTCCCGTTGGGCCGAAGTACTCGCCCACGAGCACCGGGTCGTCCAGCTCAGCCACGTCCCACACCAGGGTTCGTGTTCGCTGCGTCAGACCCGTCAGCTCGTCCAGCTCATCGTCCATATAGAAGTAGCGTTGGTCGTCGGTCAGCCACCCTTGGTGGACGTACGCCATGCCGGGGTAGGTCGCAGCGGCGAGCGGTACCGGGTTCGACTTATCGGTGACGTCTAC
>JAPULP010000044.1 GCA_027294815.1 Gemmatimonadota bacterium
CGCGATCGAACATTTTGATTTTGTGCATCAATGTCTCGAGCGCGCCCTCGAACTTCCAACCGTGATCGTGTGGATAGTAGTAGTGAGGGGAAACGAAGACGGGCACTCCCGACTGCTTGGCCACCTTGAACAGCGCTTCGAGGTTCTCGACGGTGTGGTTCTCGGTGACGCTCTCGCCGACCACTCCCCATGTCACACCGTGCTCACTGAGAAAATCGTTCTGCGGATCGGTGACCAACAGCGCGGTGCGTCCCCTGTCGATGGTCATACCGGGGTTTGGGAGAGCCATGGCCTGCCTCCTGAATACATAAGGGCTGCCAGGGCGGATCTACTGTGACGGACCATGGGTGTCAAGGCGGGGAGGGGGAGGGGGAGGGGGGAGGGGGTCCTCACAACAATCGGAAACGGAATTGCGTCCAATCTCGTAGGGACGGCATCCGCACGGAGAGATTGGAGACCGGCGTGCGCATCGTGGAGTGGGTACGGACAAAGAGCAATCCCCGGGTCATCCTCGGTATCATCGTTGGGACGCCGTTTCTGGCTGCCATGGTGATCGGCACCGAGGCCCTCGTGCGAGCACGCCTGGATGACGAGCTTTTCGCGTCCCCGAGTCAGATCTACGCGCGACCCGTCGTGTTTTATCCGGGCATGGGCCTCGATACCGACCGCGTCGAGTCGCATCTCGAGCGACTCGGCTATCGACGTGTGCGACGTCGAACGGTCGACATCGGCGAATACTACCGCAGTTCGAGCAAGTGGATCATAGGGCGCAGGGCGTTTCGCCGGCACCACAAACTAGATCCTGGCGGGGTCGTCAATATTTTCGTGGGAGGGCGTGGACAAATCAGGTTGGTCGAGGACGCCGCTGGCCGGCGTCTACCATACATCGGCCTCGAGCCGGAACTCATCAGAAGTGTGTACGGCTCGTCGGGTGACGAACGCATCCCGATTCCGCTGACTGATATTCCAAAGCATGTGGTAGATGCCGTGTTGTCGATTGAGGATCAGCGGTTCTTCGACCATGGTGGCTTGGATCTCAAACGGATCGTCGGTGCTACGGTGGCAAACGTTCGCGCGCGGCGCTTTGCCCAAGGGGGCAGTACGTTGACCCAGCAGCTGGCGAAAAACCTCTTCCTGTCGCCCAAGCGATCGCCGATCAGAAAACTGCGCGACATGGCCATGGCGACCACCCTGGAACAGCGCCATTCCAAAGAAGAAATCCTCGAGACATATCTCAACATGGTGTACTTCGGGCACGACAACGGCCTAGCCATCTATGGTGTCGGGCGTGCCGCGCAACACTACTTCGGCAAGGACGCCAGCCAACTCGACGTCGGAGAAGGTGCGCTCTTGGCCGGCATCATCAAGGGTCCCAACTTGTACCATCCCGTCCGACGACCCGAGACGGCCAGGGAGCGGCGAAACCTGGTGTTGAACGTGATGCACGATAGGGGGATCATTTCGGACCGTGTGCATCGCGAGTCGCGGCGCGCCCCACTCGGGGTCAGACGTCGGACACGGGCCACTCGCGTCGGACGGTACTTCACCGATTTCGTCACCGAACAGCTTATCGCCGCCCATGGGAGGAAAGCCCTCGAAACTGGCCTGTCGGTGTTCACCACAATGGATATGGAGCTCCAACGCGCCGCCGAGCAGGCCGTGCGCAGCGGTCTCGAGCGACTCGAGAGCGATCATCCGAACTTGAAGAGCGGCGATGCTCCGTTGCAGGCGGCGCTGGTAGCACTCGACCCGCGCACCGGAGAAGTCCTGGCGATGGTCGGCGGGCGTGATTACGGGTTGTCGCAATTCAATCGCGCTGCGCATGCGAAGCGTCAACCGGGGAGTTCGTTCAAGCCCATCGTGGCACGGTCGGCCTTGGTACAGCGAAACGGGGCCACGCTCGCCACGGTACTGCAAGATGAGCCACTTGCCCTGGAAACGCCGGCTGGGCTTTGGGAGCCGGCGAACTACGACGGCCAGTTTCGCGGCGAGGTAACGTTGCGCGAAGCTTTGGAGCGTTCGCTCAACGTGCCGTTTGCACGGTTGGGTATCGACGTTGGTCCGGATCGAATTGTCGAAACGGCCCGTCGGTTGGGATTGGAAAGCAAATTGAATCCGGTTCCGAGTTTGGCGCTGGGGTCGTCAGAGGTCACGCCGCTGGAGATGACGCGTGCGTTCGGCGTTTTTGCGGCGAACGGTTTCCTTTCGCAAACCCAAGCGACACTGGGTGTCATCGACGCGCAGGGTGAAGTACTGAGTCGCTATCAGCTGAAGGGAAAACAGGCGTTCTCACCTGCCGAAGCATACCTCGTCACTTCGGCGCTGCGTGGCGCCGTCGAGCGCGGCACGGGGCGTTCGCTGCGGTCGCGGGGATACCGGGGCCCCGTGGCGGCGAAATCCGGCACGACAAATAATTTCCGGGATGCGTGGTTTATCGGATACACGCCGTCGCTGGCCGTCGGCGTGTGGGTGGGTTTCGACGACGGGCGGAGCATAGATTTGCCTGGGTCGCGTGCGGCGCTGCCGATCTTTGCGTCGTTTCTGAAAAGTGCCCATGGCCCGTACGGTGACGGTGATTTTTCGATGCACTCCGGTGTCGAGATCGTCGAGGTGAACCGCGAAACGGGGCTCCGGGCCGGATACGGGTGCCGTGGCGAACGCGAGGTGTTTCTGAGAGGAACCGCGCCGCGGGAGAGGTGTTCGTCGTACCGCTCGTACACCAGTCGGTACCGAAACTCGGGGTCCCGCCGCTCCTCGGATTCCCGGGGGCGGCGCTCCAGCGGCTCGAACCGGCGGTAGTCTACCTCAAGTAACTCTCGCTAACCGCTGCAAGCCTCGGGCTCACCGCTCGGGGTGGGGGAAAATAATCACCGCAGAGACCGCCGAGGGCGCAGAGGTGATT
>JAPULP010000440.1 GCA_027294815.1 Gemmatimonadota bacterium
ATGCCCCTCGATCCCACACCCTACACCCTACACCCTACAACCCACCCACCTCACCAACGAGACGAGTCACGGGTAGATTAACCGACTCTCACCACCACCAACTATGTGGCTTCTCCCATCTTTGTCACTCGTCGCCAACGCCGCAGCACGGATCTATTACCGACTCTCGCTCGCCGGCGAACGCGTGCCCTCCAAGGGATCGGTGCTGCTCGTCGCGAACCACCCCAATTCGTTGCTCGACCCGGTGCTCGTGGCAGCAGCGGCGCACCGACCGGTGCGGTTCCTCGCCAAGGCGCCGTTATTCACGGACATCAAAGTCGGTTGGCTCGTGCGGGCGAGCGGCGCCATTCCGGTCTACCGGCACGTCGACAACCCAGACACCATGAAAGGGAACGTCGACATGTTCCGAGCGGTACACCGGGAATTAGCAGGGGGAGCAGCCATTGGAATCTTTCCGGAAGGCGTGAGCCACAGCGAACCCGGGCTTGCCACTCTCAAGACCGGGGCTGCCCGGATCGCACTCGGCGCCGTGGCGCAACGTCACGAGACGTTTCCCATCGTTCCGGTCGGTCTGGTGTTCAGACAAAAGGACGTGTTCCGATCGGAGGCTTTAGCCGTGGTCGGAAAGCCGATCCGGTGGGATGACATGGCCGGACGCTCACCCGAGGATCGGGATGCCGTTCGCGAACTCACCCATCGCATCGACGCCGGCATGCGTCAGGTGACGATCAACCTCGAGCGATGGGAGGATCAGCCGCTCGTGGATGGTGCCGAGGCGATGTGGCAAGCCGAACGGGATGACAACGCCGATCCGGCACGCAAGGTGTCGAGGCTCGAAACCGTCACTTCGCTTCTGGCAAAATTTCGGAACCACCCCGATGCCCGATCCACACAACTGATAGAGGACGTCACGACGCACTGCCGGGGACTCGGACGCCTCGGCATCACACCGGGCGAACTCAAAGCCGATGTTCGGCTACGGGCGAGCGTGAAGTGGGGATTGCGCCGCTTTTACCTCCTCGGGGCCCCGGCAGTGCTGGTCGGCGTCGCGGGCCTCGTACTCTTCTGGTTGCCGAATTGGCTGACCGGAAGAATCGCCACGGCCATGCGCCCGAAGGCCGATCAGACCTCAACGTACAGGTTGCTGGTTGGAATCGCTCTGTACGTCCTCTGGATTGGATCGTTGGCCACGGCCGCTTGGTGGTTCGGGGGGATCACGACAGGCGTCGCCGCATTGGTGCTTGTTCCGGTGGTCGGCGTGGTGGGGCGTCGCACTCGCGAGAAGTGGCGAGGTGCATGGAAAGACACCCGGCGGTTCTTCATGCTACGCTCGCGGCCGGCGCAGATTGCAAGCCTGCAACGGCGGCAGCGGGAGATTGGCGAGCGGTTGGCGGCGTTGTATGAAGAAGTGAACAGTGAACAGTGAACAGTAAACAGTGACCAGTGGTCAGTAGCCAGTGGGAGCAGCCGCTGGAACTTGCTGCCCTCGAACTGGTCACTGGTCACTGGTCACTAATTTAGGTCGTTCTCCTATACCGCTCCAGCCACTGCAGATCAAACTCGTCGTTCCTGACCATGTAGACGTGCTCGGGTCCGAAACCTGCGATCCGGCGATCGGCCGGGAGCGTGATGCGCTCTTTCAGCTGCCCGTCAGCACCGAATACGTCGAACACCGCTTCGCCCCCAGCGGGAACCGAGCGGCGAACCCAGACGTCACCCTCGGGCGTCACGCGCACCCCATTTGCTGCAAACGCAGGCATCACGTCGGGCCAATCGAAGTCATCGACGCCGGAGTCGCCGGCACCGGCCATTCCACCGCCTCCCCGACCAAACGACATGGTGCGAGCACCGTTGTGCATCTCGACACCGATCATGAGACCGGACGACGACCGGCCTTCCACCCACCGCTCCTTCTCGGCTTGGCGAATGCGCACAGGACGGTAGGAAACCTCGTCCCCCCGCACCCGCCGGCCGTCTGGTTCGATCCACTCGAGGTAGTAGCCATCGGTTCGGGCCAACGCGATGCGCCCGCTCCTACCCACCCCCCAACTGTCCTGGGGAGAAAGCGGCTTCTGGCGCAGCCGCACCATCTGATTCCCACGGCTACCCGACGTCTCGGTAGTCCGCTCCTGCAGTTTCACCTGCCCCACCTGCTCGAACGCACCGGTGGCGCGATCCCACCGCATGATCGCCGCGGAATCGGGGAGTTGACCGCCGGGTCGCATACCCATGGCCATGGCCTGAAAGTAGACACGCCCCTGGCCGTCCACCCCCCGGGGCAGCACGACGTTCATTCCTGCCATGCCGCCACGCATGCCACCACCAGCCCGCGGCTGCCCCTGGGCGATGGGGGTTGTCTCTCCAAAGCTCAAATCCGGAGCGAGAACCGTGAGCCGTCCGTTGCCCAAGTCCACCAGCAACGTGGAATCGCCCGGTAGCGCGAAAACGGCATCCGGTTGTTTGTACTCGCCAGGACCCGCGCCAACCCGCCCGATAGTGTCCGCGGTACCGGCTGACAGGTCGATCACTATCAATGCCTGTCCCAGTGGATCGGCAACGAGAATCCGTCCGTCGCGTAGTTCGCGGAGTCCGCCCACCATGCCGAAGGCCTCCGGAAATCGGGCGTCCGCGGTGGTCAGATTCCGCTCGGGAACCTGGGCAGCTGCGTCCGCAGACAGGCCGCCGAAAAACGCCAGGACGACAAACAGACTCGCGGCCTTCGATGGCCTCGTATCCATCAATACCTCCATCTATAGAGTGGTACTCACATCGGTCTGACCCTCAAGATGCCCGGACCGTACAGAGGGTCGCATCCGGGCCTGCACCACCGCATAAGTTAGCCACACCGGGTCCAGAGGAAATGGAGTCTCTGGTCGAGTAGATTGATCGGGCCAACACTTCGGAGCGCGTCTCAGTGGAACTGACCACCGATGAGCAAACGATCGCCAACGGGCATGAGGGGGAAGCGGCCGCCATGGCCATGCGCATCGTGGCCGAAATGGGCGGGATCCTGGGGGCGGAACGACTGGCGCCCATAACCTCGGCACACATCGACGGTTGTCTCTATCACGGCGACGGCGGGGTCGAGTTCGCCGAGCGCCTGGTCGAAGGCGACGCGAAGGTGCGCGTGCCTACCACGCTGAATGTCGGAGCGCTCGACCTCCTCAACCTGAAGCGCTCCCGTCTCGACCAACACCGTCACCAAATGGCGCGGCGGCAGATGGCGGCGTACGAAAAGATGGGTTGCCGACCCACGTGGACCTGTGCGCCGTATCAAGCGGGCCACCGCCCTGGATACGGGGAGCAGGTAGCATGGGGTGAAAGCAACGCGGTGGCGTTTGCCAATTCGGTTCTCGGCGCCCGCACCAACCGGTACGGCGATTATCTCGACATCTGTTGCGCACTGATCGGTCGCGTGCCCATGGTCGGCCTCCACCTCGACGAAAACCGACGGGCGACGATTCTGATCAAGACCGACCAGATATCCGACGCACTCAAGGAGACCGATGCCTTCTTTCCCGTGCTGGGAAGTTGGCTGGGCGCGGAGGTGGGTGATGCGGTTTGTGTCGTCGACGGACTCCCTGCGACAACGAACGAAGATCGGCTCAAGGCCCTCGGCG
>JAPULP010000441.1 GCA_027294815.1 Gemmatimonadota bacterium
CTCGCAAACTGCTATCGCAATTCACTAACGCTCGCGTCCGAGCACGGCGTGAAATCAATCGCGTTTCCGTCGATCAGTACCGGCGTGTACGGATACCCCAGTGGCAAGGCCGCAAAGGTGGCCGTGACCACGGTGACGAAGTGGTTGCAGAACCCCGGGTCGGTCGAGTTGGTGAGGTTTGTGTGTTTCAATGATGGGAATTACGACGCGTACCAGAAGCTTGTTGGCTCGTGAGCGGTAAGCCGTGAGCCGTAGAACACGGCCGGGCCTTCGACCGGTGTTATCGACCGCTTACGGCTCACGGCTCACGGCTCACGATTAGTTCCCCGGATACCTCCAGCAGTTCGGACCCGTGCGGCGGCTATCGGCCAGATGCGCAATCTTCCACTCACCCTGCGAGTTGAGAAGTTGAAACGCATCGGCGCCGCAATGGCTGAAGTTGCCGTCGATCAGGATGTCGTACTTCGTCCATACCTGGGCAAGGTTGCCATCGATCTGGACCTCCCAATCCCATATCCGCTCGTCGAGGCTGGCCTCCATTCCGCCGATCTGCATTGCAAATTGCTCTGCGGTCGTGTAGTTCACACTCCCATCGCGACCCACACCACCCAACCGGGCTCCTTCGGCAAAGACTCCGCGAATCTTGTTCGCGTCTTTCTCGCGCATTCCATCGAACAGGTCGTGCACTACCTGCATCACCGCTTTTTCTTCCTCCGCCTGTGCCACCAGGCGGGGCGCCGGCCCCAGAAGTGCCGCCACGAGCAGTGCGGCGGCAAACCGCGACGAAAAGTGCTTCTGCATTGAGATCCCCCACGTAATCGATCGGCTTCGAACAGCTTTGATCTGACAATCAGAATATCTGCGTTCTGGCAAGATAATCCACGGGCCCGTTTGACACTTCCCCCGAAATGGAACCATACTCCCCGCTCACCAGAGAGCGACTCATGCCGACACTCGTACTTTCCCCGGCCGAAGTTCGGACGCTGCTGCCCATGGATGCCTGCATCGATCTAATGGCGGAGGCCCTCACGACCCTCGGCCGCGACGATGCCATCAACCCGCTGCGCAACGGGATTCGCTTGCCCAACGACCTTGGCATCCTCGGCATGATGCCGGGCTACATGGCGCAGCCGCACACGTTCGGGCTCAAGGTCGTTTCGGTGTTTCCAGGCAACCACGGAACCGAATACGACTCACACCAAGGCGTCGTAGTGCTTTTCGAAGTGGAACACGGCTGCCCGGTAGCGATCCTCGATGCGAGCGAGATCACGGCGATACGTACCGCCGCCGCGACCGGTGTCGCCACTCGCTTGCTTGCCCGAGAAGACGCGACCGATCTAGCAATCCTCGGATCGGGGGTTCAGGCAGGAACGCATCTCGAAGCGATGCGCGTCGTGCGAAGCATCGATACGGTACGGGTCTACAGCCCAAACGTCGAGCGCCTCGAGCGCTTTGTCACTGAGGCGCATGAGCGTCATGGCGTCGACGTGACCGCCACCTCGTCGGCGCAGGCTGCGGTCGATGGCGCCGATATCATCTGCACCACCACTTCCGCCCGCGAACCCGTGTTGCTGGGCGAGTGGATTGCGCCCGGCTCGCACATCAACGCCGTTGGCTCGAGCGTCCGCTTCACGCGCGAACTCGATACCGACGCGGTCGTGCGATCGCGTCTCTTCGTAGATCGTCTGGAATCCGCTCTCAACGAGGCGGGAGATTTCCTCTTCCCGAAGCAAGAAGGCGCCATCGACGACGACCACATCGTCGGCGAAATCGGCGACATTCTCCTCGGGAAACTGGCCGGACGCGAATCCCCCGGCGAGATCACGCTTTTCAAATCGCTCGGGTTGGCCGTCGAAGACCTCGCCGCTGCCGATCATGTCTACCAACGCGCCAAAGCCGAGGGCGTCGGCACCACGGTGGATCTCGGGGGACTCAAGCATGCATCCGCTTGAGCCCGTCCCGCTGCCCGAGGTGTTGGCCGCTCGCGACCGCATCGCGGGAAAAGCCGCGCGCACACCGCTGGTACGACTCGACGTCGACACTCCAGCCGACATCTACCTGAAGTTGGAGAATCTCCAGCCAATCGGCTCCTTCAAGATCCGCGGCGCCGGCAACGCCTTGCTCAAGCAAAAACGCGCCGGCTTGAGCAAGGGCGTCTACACGGCTAGCGCCGGCAACATGGCACAAGGCGTGGCTTGGAACGCCAGGCACTTGGGCGTTCCGTGTCACGTAGTCGTTCCCGATACGGCGCCACAGACCAAGCTCGACGCCATCGAACGCCTCGGGGGCCACATCATCAAGGTTCCGTTCGACGAGTGGTGGCGTGTGATCGTGACGCACCACTACCCGGGTCTCGATGCCGTTTTCGTTCACCCGGTGAGCGATCCAGACGTCATGGCGGGAAACGGCACCATAGGGCTCGAGATTCTCGAAGACCTGCCCGACGTGGACACCGTGCTCGTTCCGTACGGAGGCGGCGGGCTCAGTTGTGGTATCGCTTCAGTGATGAGGGATCAACGTCCGCAGACCAAAGTGTTTGCCTGTGAAGTGGAAACCGCTGCGCCGTTCGCCGCCTCGCTCGAGCGAGGAGAGGCGACAGAAATCGACCGCCAACAGACGTTCATCGACGGAATCGGAGGCAAAAGCGTGCTCTCCGAGATGTGGCCGCTCGCATCGCAGCTCCTGAGCGGCTCACTCGTGACGACGGTCGAGCGTATCGTCTCCGCCATTCGAACAATCGCCGAGCGCAACCACGTGATCGCTGAAGGTGCCGGTGCAGCCGCCGTCGCCATCGCGTTGACCGGAGACGCCGGCGGCGGCAAGATCGTGTGCGTCGTGTCGGGCGGCAACATCGACGTCACTACGCTTGCAACCATCCTCCGAGGAGACATCCCCGGTTGAGCGACCTAGCTCCACGCCCGCACTTCTCCTCCGGCTTTGGCGTCTTGATGACGTTCATGGGTGTCGCCGTTGGCTTGGGCAACGTGTGGCGTTTTCCGTACATGGCCGCCGCCTTTGGCGGTGGCGCTTTTTTGCTCGTATACCTGCTCGTGTTGGTTCTGTTCGGTATTCCGTAGATCATGGCCTAAATCGCGCTCGGGCGAATGACACGCCGGGGGCCGATGGGTGCGTTTACGTCCATCGGGATGCCGATGGGCCGGCCCATTGGCTGGGCACTCTTCGTGACGATCTTCATGGCTGTGTCGTACTACACGGTGATCGTGGGTTGGGTACTGCGGTATTTCCTCGTGTCCGTCACAGCGCAGATCGATACTATCCAGCCGACCGCCTTCTTCGACGATTTACTCGCTGGATTCACGGGACAGTTCGTCATGACGGGAACGGTGCTCGCGATGGTTGCAGCGGTGCTCATCATGGGGATTCAAAAGGGCATCGAACGCATCAGCAAGGTCGGTATGCCGCTGTTGTTCGTTCTGTTGCTGGTCTTAATCGTTCGAACGTTGACGCTCCCGGGGGCCGGCGAAGGATTGAGATTCTATCTCTCTCCCGATTTCACGCAGATCGACGTGGGGGTGGTCACGGCAGCGCTCGGTCAGGTGTTTTTTTCGTTGAGCTTGGGCGGAACATTTCTCCTTACCTACGCGAGTTATCTACCAAGCACCACAAACCTGAAAACCAGTGCGATTGCGGTGGGACTCGGTGAAACCGCAGTAGCCATCTTAGCGGGGTTGGTAATCGTTCCCGCTGCTGTGGTTTTTGGACTCGACCTGGAAAGCGGTCCCCCGCTGACGTTCATAACGGTTCCGAGCATCTTCGGTCAGATGCAAGCCGGTTCATTTTTCGGCGCGTTGTTCTTTGGTCTCCTGTTTTTTGCTGCATTCCTGTCGGTCGTGGCGGCGATCGAGGTGCTTGTCACGTCGGCGGTCGATGTCTTCGGTTGGACGCGGCGGAACGCCGCCCTTGTTTTCTGCGGCACATCGCTCATCGCCGGGACGGTCGCGATGGTGAGCCTCGACTACATGCTCACGAGCGATCTTTTCTGGGGTTCGACGATGCAACCGGTGGGAAGCGCACTCTCGCTCATCGCGCTCGCGTGGGTAGTCGGACTCGGCAAGGCTCTCGATGCCGTGAACGAGGGCAATCAAGGA
>JAPULP010000045.1 GCA_027294815.1 Gemmatimonadota bacterium
AAGTGAAGTTGGGCGCCAACCCCTTCAAGTTTGGCATGATTGGTTCCACCGACGCCCATACGTCACTGGCAACCACCCGGGAAGACAACAACTTCGGCAAGATGCCGCACATGGAGCCTAGCAACCATCGCGCCTCGGAAACCATTATCCGTTCCCCGGTGGACCCGAAACTGTCCGCCTATGCCACGGATACCGGTGCCGCCGGGCTTGCTGGCGTCTGGGCTCGCGAGAATACGCGCGAGGCGCTGTTCGACGCCATGAAGCGCAAAGAAGTCTACGCTACCACCGGTTCGCGCATTAGCGTGCGTATCTTTGGCGGCTGGGACTTCAACGCTGACGAAGTCGAACGTCAGGACTTTGCCAAACAGGGCTACAAGCGCGGCGTACCCATGGGTGGTGACCTCAGTGACGCACCCAAAGGCAAATCGCCAAGTTTTATGGTTCGTGCCCTGCGCGATCCGGATAACGCAAACCTCGATCGTATCCAGATCATCAAAGGCTGGGTCTCGCAGCCGGAAATGTTGACTTCTAAAGACGGCTCACCCGGCGAAGGTGGAAAGACCCACGAGCGCATTAACGACGTGGCGGTGTCGGACGGCCGCGCCATCAGAGCCGACGGCCGCAGCAAGACGCCGGTCGGCAGCAAGGTGGACGTTGCGGATGCGAGCTACACGAACACGATCGGCGACCCCTTGCTTACGGCCCACTGGGTCGATCCCGATTTCGATCCCAAACAACGCGCGTTCTACTACGTGCGCGTGATCGAGATCCCAAAGCCGCGCTGGACCGCCTACGACGCGAAGTTCTTCGGGATCAAAATGCCTGAGGATGTCGCCATGACCGTTCAGGACCGCGCCTACACCTCGCCGATCTGGTACACGCCGGGAAACTGATCTAAGGAGATGATGGCATGATGATGACAAAACTCTGCCTGTGTTTGCGCTCGATCGTGTGATCATCATGTTGACGGACTGATCTAAATTGTTGTTTATCCTGAATCTATCTGTGCAACGCTTAGGAGGACCCGGCATGAACCGTCGATCGATCACTCTCTTGAGTCTGACCTGCGCGCTCATATCCGTGAGCGCGGCAGCCCAAGACCTCACACCGGACAAGGACGCCATCGCCCGGGCCCATGCGAAGAAGGAATACTCGCCCTACGTTGGTCGCGAGTTCCCCACGCGTGTCCTGTTTGGTGATACCCACCTGCACACGGCGATCTCGGTCGACGCCGGCACGATGTGTACGGTCGGGCAGGAAGACGCCTTCCGTTTTGCGCGCGGCGAAGAAATCACGCTCACACACGGTTTGCGGGCGAGACTGGCCCGTCCGCTCGATTTTCTCGTCCTTACCGACCACGCCGAGATGTACGGGTTGATGCCGCAACTGCTCAAAGGCGATCCCGAAGTCCTGAGGCAGGAGAAGGGCAAGGAGTGGTACAACGGGCTGACGAGCGGCGATCGCGACCTTACGTTCGCGACGGCGATGGAAATCGTCTACTCGCTTTCCGGTCCAGATCCACTCATCGAGAGCGACAAGATCGTGAAGAGCGCGTGGCGGGCGTACACGGCGCTCGCTGACAAGTACAACGAACCCGGGCGTTTTACAGCGCTCATAGGCTATGAATACACGTCGCTGCCGAGTGGAAATAATCTGCACCGCAACGTCGTCTTCCGCGGCGACTCGAACGTCGCCAATCAGACGGTTCCGTTCTCACAGTTCGACAGCCCGAATCCCGAGGATCTCTGGCGGGCGCTCGCCGCGTTCGAGGAGAAGACTGGCAGCGAGGTCCTCGCGATTCCGCACAACGGCAACCTCTCGAACGGCCGCATGTTCTCCGTCGAGACATTCGACGGTGATCCGCTGACACGCGAACTCGCCGAGCTGCGGGCTCGCATGGAGCCGCTGTACGAAGTCACCCAGATCAAGGGAGATGGCGAGGCGCATCCGATGCTCTCGCCTAACGACGAGTTCGCTGACTACGAAACCTGGGACCGCGCCAACCTGATCGGAACGGAACTCAAGGAAGATTGGATGCTTCAGTATGAGTATGCCCGTTCCGCCCTCAAGGTCGGCCTCCAGCTCGAGGCACTGTTCGGTGTCAACCCGTTCAAGTTCGGTATGGCCGGGGGCACCGACTCGCACACGGCGGCGACGGCGGTCGAGGAGAACAACTTCTTCGGCAAGCACTCCGGCGTCGAGCCCGAACCCCACCGCTGGGAGCACATTGTCATCGCGGCGCCCGATCCGGACCTCAGCATCATGGGGTGGCAGCAAGCGGCAGCCGGACGGACCGCGGTCTGGGCGACGGAGAACACGCGCGAGGCGGTCTTCGACGCGATGAAGCGGAAGGAAACCTACGCCACCACCGGCCCGCGCATGACCGTGCGTTTCTTCGGTGGCTGGGAGTTCATGGAAGAAGATGCCCGGTCGCGTATGCCCGCGGGCGCCGGCTACGCCAAGGGCGTTCCCATGGGCGGCGACATGACCAAGGCGCCGCGCGGCAAATCGCCGACGTTCCTCGTCGGGGCGATGAAGGACCCCTACAGCGGCAACCTCGACCGCATCCAGATTATCAAGGGGTGGATGGATTCGGCCGGCAAGACCCACGAGAAAGTGTATGACGTTGTGTGGAGCGGCGACCGCGAGCCCGGCGCCGACGGCAAACTGCCTCCGGTTGGCAACACCGTGGATGTGAAGCGAGCGACGTGGACAAATTCCATCGGGTCACCGGAACTGATCAGCGTCTGGCGTGATCCGGACTTCGATCCGAACCAACCAAGTTTCTACTACGCGCGGGTGATCGAGATACCCACGCCGCGCTGGACGGCCTATGACGCGCTCCGCTTCGGCATCGACATGCCTGCACACGTACCGATGACGGGCCAGGAGCGGGCGTACACGTCTCCAATCTGGTACACGCCGGGGAATTGATCTAACACCATGAAACTACTCCTCAAGGAACCTCTTGTTCACTTCCTGCTCATCGGAGTCGCACTCTTCGCGGCCTTCTCTTTGCTATCGGCCCGTGATGAGACGCCCCGAGATGCCATCATCATTTCGGCTGGTAAGATCGAACATCTTTCAGCCCTCTTCGCACGGACATGGCAGAGGCCGCCTACGCGCACTGAACTCGAAGGCCTGATCAATGATTTCATCCGCGAGGAGGTCGCCTACCGAGAGGGCATGGCCGTCGGACTTGATCGCGACGACACGATCATTCGTCGGCGCATTCGTCAGAAGCTCGAGTTCATTGCCGAGGACATCGCAAGCCAGACCGAACCGAGCGA
>JAPULP010000046.1 GCA_027294815.1 Gemmatimonadota bacterium
AAAAGGCACGCGGCCGAGGAAGTGCAACCTGTGTTCGATTTCCAGATGGGCGGCCCGGTCGCGCAATCGCGTGATGCCCGAGCCGTCGCCAATCATGATGCCGTGTACTCGGTCGTCATCGAGCAGGTGCAGCATCTCCACCAAGTCCCATCCGTAACATGTTCCGAGTCGCTCACTCCACACGGACGAGCCGACCAAGCCGACCGTGAGCGTGGCGTCCAGACCTAACTGCTCTCGCAGCGGTGCCTCCCCGTGAGGACCGAACATTCCCAGGTCGACCCCGTCTTGAATGACCTCACATCGCAAGCCGCGCCGCCGAAGATGCTCGCGATGGTACGTGCCGCGCACGACGATCATATCGGCGGCCATGTAACCGAAATCCTCCAGCCGGGCCGTGAGTGTGACGCCGACAATTCCACGGTTGCCGACGGAACGTGCAAGCGCTCCGATGGCATCACCGGTGTCGATGATGAGCGTGTTGCCGGACACACCTCGGTGCCAGGAGGCGGCGACGACGCCGGAGTATCCCATGTCGAACACGTAGGTAACCGCCGGCTGGGTTTTTGAGAGGAACGCGACAAAACGCATAATCGCCGCTGCCCGGTTCGGAGCTCGATACGCGATTTTGATGTCGAATTGTCCGGCGAGGCGAGTCGCGAATGCCCGGGCACGATCACCCATGGGGCTGTCGCGGAATCCGTTCACGAGGAAGGCGACGGTCGGCTTCATTCCGCGGGGACTCGTCGCTCCGCGGACACCGTCACGATGTTTTGCTGTCTCTGGGTGTCGAGGTCTTCCAACACACGCCAGGTCCCGAACTCGTCCACCGGACACGCACGGTCGTATCCCAGCGATCCCAGTTCCGCGAGAAGCTCGCGAGGTTCCCAACCGGCCGCACGAGCGCTGGTCGGATTCATCTCGAACAGTATCACGGGGTGTCGTGCCGCGATCATCCGGCGCGCCCCGCGCACGAAGGCGAGGTCCGACGACTCGCCTTCGACCTCGTCCATCACGAACCAGATTCGGGGATCTCGCAGATCGAGGTAGGCGCTGGCATTCTTGAGTTGGATGTGTGCGCGGCTCTCTAGGCGGAGCGTGTTGGAGAGTCGTATGATCGTACGTTGGAGGAACGAGCCACCCCGAACCGTGCCTGTGGGCCGATGGACGGCCAGCCGGCAGTAGCGTGCCAACACGCGATACGGGAACGGAAACTGGGAGACCAGCTCCGGTCGATCAAACCAGTGCACGCCGGCGTTCCTCGCAGAACCTGACGGTTGCCTTTGCGTGGCGTTCCCACGTGTATGCCCGGATCGTAGATCGGGCGTTGTCTCCCAGCCGGCGGGGTAGCTCGGGCTCCACCACGCACCGCTCCAATAGGTTGCTCAGCGCCGTCTTGTCGCCCGCGTCACAGAACAGCGCGTCGTGGTCGTGGTGCGCGAGATCGGGCAGGCCCCCCTCGGCGAATCCGACGACGCAAACACCGGCTGCCATGGCTTCCATCCACGTCTTCCCGAAACCCTCGAACAGTGACGGATGCAACAAGACGTCGTGGTTGGCGTAGATACCGGGAAGCTCGTCGCGTCGGACCCACGGGGAGACCGTGAGTCGGTTGCCGAATGTTGTATATCGCTGCTTGACCGCCTCGACGCTCGCATCGTCGATGACAAAGGTGAGGTGCATTGACGGATGTCGGGTGCCGAGCGGCGGCAGGATCTCCTCGAGGATGCTCGTGCCTTTGAGGGCAATGTAGTTGCCGACGTAGAGGAGCCGCACGGTGTTGTTCTCGCTGTTGCGGACGCGCGGCTGCTGGATCAGGGCTTCGCTGACGCCGTAGGGAATGTGTGCCACGGACACCGGGTCGAGCTTGTAGTGCCGAGCGATGTAGTCGGCACACCGGGAAGCTGGCGCAATCATCCCCTGACAACTCCTGGCAGTGCGGGCACACACGCGGCGGATGGCGCGCTCGACGGTACGAGATGCGGCACGCTTGGGGAAACTGCGATGGCCGTCCCACTCGAACCGGCGGTACGCGTCATACACCCGTGCCTCCCAACCGTGTGTGCGGTTGAGGAAGAGGGTGTTGGGGTGTTGGGGGGCAAGGCGCTCGAAGACCAGGTAGGCGTAGGGCTGGCTCACGATGACCACGTCGTAATGCGTCGAGTCGAGCCGGCGACTGACCTGTCTGCGTTGCCGCCGCGGCAGTTCCGCGAGTTGGGACCACGATGGGTGGGGAATGATCCGAGAGCGCGGATCCTTCCACTCGTAGTCGACGCCGTGCCCGAGCCGCTCGAGGGTCTTTCCAATGACCAGGATCGAGCCGGCGGCTCCCGAATCGGGATCTTCGTTGAAGTCCGACACCATCAAGAATCTCATGACGAGAGATTCTCCGATTCGGTGTTAGCCCGCAATCGCCTGCTCCAACATGTTGTCTAATCGCCGAAAGCAGTCATCTGGATTGTAGCGTCGCGCCATTTGTTTCGCGCCTTCACATAGGGAGTGGTAGTACGTGGGAGATTCGAGAACTCGTACCAAAGCATTCGCCAATCCTCGCACAGTGGGGGGATTGCCCGGCGCGAGTTCGCCGGTCACCCCGGGCTCGAGCCAATCGACGATACCACCCACTCCATATCCGACCGACGGGATCCCGTACGTCCCTGCTTCAATTCCGACAATCCCAAATGGCTCTGGCC
>JAPULP010000047.1 GCA_027294815.1 Gemmatimonadota bacterium
CGCCAAAACCCACCGGGCCCTGTTAGTGGACTTCGGTATCGCGAAGGCGGTAGATCCCGACAAGGCGTCGAGCCTCACGCAGACCGGCCACGCAGTCGGCACCCCGTATTTCATGAGCCCCGAACAGGCGTTGGGGGACTGGCTGGACCCTCGCTCCGATCTTTATTCGTTCGGAGCGATGCTCTTCGAGATGGTCACCGGGAGAAAACCCTACGACGGCGATTCGGCGCACGAGATCGTGTCAAAGCACGTGGCCGATCCGATTCCGGTTCCATCGCAGGTCGACCCGACGGTGCCGGACTGGCTCTCCGATATCATCGTGCGCCTCCTGCAAAAACAGCCCGACCAGCGCTACCAGTCGGCTGTCGAGGTCGTGGCCGCACTCGACGAACAAGCCGTCGCCGATTATTCGGCCCTCGACGGCCTCATGCCCGACCATTCCCTCCAGGGCGGACTGGTGATTCAGGGAAGTGGATGGGCCATGGCCGGGGACATCGAACCGAGCGAAGACATTCGTCCCGCCGAAAGCACTGTGTACTCGGGTGAGGGGAAAGGCGTGGAAGCGAAGAAAGAAGAAGAGGGCTGGGATCCCATGACGTTGGGTGGCAACACTCTGGGCATGATGTCGCTCAACGAGCAAGCAAAAAGGGCGACCCCCGCCGATTCGGCCGAACCCGCCGAGCCGACAGAGCCGCCGGCCGAGAAGGAGCCCGTTGCGGTTGATCCACCGCCACCCCCACCGCCACCGCCACCCACTCCCGCTGAACCGCCGGTGACTGAAAGGCCGAAGCCGGAACCACCGGCGCCCGAACCGCCGCGACAGTCTGAACCCAAGAAGCCGGCCACCCTCGCCCCCCTCCCTCCCCCCCCCGAGGCCCTGAAGATCAAGGGGACGAGACCGAGCGGCAGGGGGTGGCTGGATCGGCATAGGATTGTTGTGGTCGGTGCCGCCGCGGTGGCCGCGTTCTTCATGGGCCCTATGATCCTGTCCATGATCGGCGGCAACGACGAGAGTACAACGCCCGTCCCGCGCAACACATTTGTCATCAACTCGCTCATCGAGCCCGTCGAGCTGTTCGTTAACGGTCAGCTCCTCGACACGCTTCAGCCGCAACAGCGGGATACGCTGCCGCATACCGACGGACGAGAACCGCGCGTGTCGTGGCGACTGATCCGGCCGGTACGGTCGAACGGCCAACCTCTGGGCGGAGAATTCAACAGCGGTTTCGCGGCAGGAACCGCCAGCGAAGGCAACCGCACGTTGAGCATCGTGGGTAGAGCCCGCAACCGCGCGATGTTCGCTCCGGTCATCAGCAATCCAACCAGCCAAAGTTTGTCTGTGTTGATCAACGCGGATCTCCCGGAAGCCACGCGCTGCGAGTGCGTCATTCCTCCGCAGTCCCAAAACGTCCGGATCGGGTATTACCAACTGTTGGGCAACCCGACGCTGCGCTTCTATCCCGCCGACAGCGATTATCGGGGACTCGTTATCGAGATCATCGAGATGGCGGAAGCCGTCGACGCGTCGTCCGGCGAGCTAGGAGTAGAGATCCCGATCCCACGGCGATAGTTGTAGCGTGTAGGGTGTAGCACCTAGAACCCCCCATCCCTCTCCACCATCTCGCCAGCCAGGAACAGCTCCGCCACCTGCCGTGCGTAATTCGCGGGCACGATCTCGCCCATGTTGCACAGCACCCACGTCGAGAACTTTTGCTCTGGGTAACGGATGTAAACCGTCTTGAACCCCATGAACGAGCCCGTGTGGCCCCAGGTCTCGAGTCCGCGGTGTTCTCCTTCCCTGATGGCAAACGCGTAATCGAGTTCTTCACCGCTGTTCAGCACGCCTTTCGTGTGTAGGATCTCCATGAAATCCGCGCCACCGAGGCGGTTGTTCGCAAAGTTTCGATCCCACTGAAGGAGATCCTCGACGGTGGAGTAGAGGCCGCCGGCGCCCGGCAGCGCGAAGTTGCCCTGATAACTTTGGTAGTAGTTCCCCTCGACGCCCTGATCGCCGGCCTCGCGCCGCGCGTAGCTCATGGCCCGGCGCTTCACGATGTGTACCGGATCGTCGTGAAAGTGCGTGTCGCGCATGCCGAGCGGCGCGAAGATCTTCTCCGTGGTGTATTCACGTAGGGATTTTCCGCTCGCCCGTTCTACGACCATCGACAATAGGAGGTAGCCACCGTTCGAGTAGCTGTACCGCTCACCGGGTGCGAAGTCCAGTTCTTGTTGGGCGATCAACTCCAATGCCGCAATACGACTAAACCGGTTCCACGTCGTGAGATCGTTCTGTCGCATCACGCGATACATGTCGGGCACACCGCTCATGTGATGTACCACCTGCCGTATCGTCACCGGCGGATCCCGAGGGGGCAACTCCGGTAGGTACTGTCGAATGTCGTCGTCGAGGTCGAGCTTACCTTCGTGGGCCAACAACGCGATGGCCGCGGCGGTGAATTGTTTCGACACCGATCCCATGTAGAAGACCGTGTTGGGCGTAATCGGAATGTCCCAGTCCAGACTCGCATAGCCGTACCCCTTTTTGTACACGAACGCTCCGTCTCGGACCACTCCGACGGCACACCCCACAGATCCCGTGCGGTCGAACTCGGCGAAGATCGCGTCGATTTGCGGCAGCGGCGGTTCCTGGCCGATGGCGGGCGCAGCGAACATCGGAACCAGAACGATCGAAAGTGCGGCGGGCCTGAAAAAGTAGTTCATACGACGCTCCTGTTGGATCACCGGCGAAAAACAAGACTGTGTGGAATGAGCGCAAATTTATCACGAGGGGCAGCCTCGTGTTAGCTTGAACGAGGGCCGACCTGCAACTCGGCCGCGCGAGGCGCCCGCATGCGACAAGCAGTTTTCCTACCCTTCATGATCGCGCTCGTCGGATCGATCGGTCTGGCGGCTCCGGTACGATCCCAAATCGTCGAGGGCCAGGTCACGGACTCGATCTCCGGAGTACACGTCGGCGGGGGATTCATCGTGCTCGTTGACGTCACGGGCCGCGAGCAGGTGAGGGTGCTCACAGCCATGGATGGCACCTTCTACTTACCTGCACCGCGCCCGGGAACCTACAGGTTGCGATCGGAGCGCATCGCGTACCGCGTATGGGAGTCTCCGGATTTCACGTTGACGGGTGGCCAGTCCCGCACCATAGACCCAATTATCAATTCACTTCCCCGCCGACTCGCTTCGATCGAGGTGACTGGGGAGACCGAGTGCAAGGAACGCAAAGGTCCCGACACGGGCCTTTTGTGGGAGGAAGCCGAAAAAGCGCTCGTTGCGGCGTCGTGGAGTTCTCAGCAGCAACTGTATGTGCACCGCGTCCATAACTACGAGCGAGAACTCGACAGGTCACGCAACAACGTGGAAGCGGAGAAAATCGACGTTCGCGTCCTCTCAACCGAGCTGCCCTTCATCAGCAGGCATCCCGTGGAGCTGGAGCGGGAGGGTTACGTCTTCCGTGGACAGGACGGCAACATGGAATGGTGGGCGCCCGACGCGAACGTGCTGCTCGATCCGAGTTTTCACCGTACCCACTGCTTTTGGGCCGTTCGCGGCGAAGACGAGCGCACCGGCATGATCGGCCTGGCATTCGAACCGGCCCCGGACCGCGAGCTACCCGACGTCGAGGGGACGTTGTGGCTCGACGAGGCATCGAGCGAGTTGCGCGAGATCGAGTTTCGCTTCACCGACATTCCGTTGCGAATATCCACTAACAACCTTGGCGGATTTGCAAAGTTCCTGCCTATGCCTTCGGGCGCGTGGATTCTCAACGCGTGGCAGGTCCGAATGCCGATTGTGCGGTGGAGAGGATTTGGTCGCAGACCACGCATTATCGGCTACAGCGAGGTCGGGGGCCACGTATTGGAGGCGCGCACCCTCGAAGGAGAAAAGGTCTACGAGGTTCCGGGCCTTGTGACGCTTCGGGGCACAGTGTACGACAGTATGCTGGGCGGGCCGATAGCAAACGACGCGGTGTCGGTGGTCAATACCGAATATGCGTCGATCACCGACAGCGCGGGCCGGTTCGAAATGCGCGTGCTGCTCAACGGGAGTTACCAACTCACGACCAGCCGGCTCAACTGGCTTGGTTATCTCCCCGGGAGAGTGAGTCGCGAGTTTACTCCCGGCGATACGGTCGACGCCGAGCTCGTTATTCCTTCGCTCGAGACCGTGCACCTCAACTTGTGCCCTAAGACACCGTTCGCAACGAACCTGGTCGTACATGGCGAGGTACGAACCCCCCAAGGCAACGGGTTGGAAAATGCCGAAGTGGTGGCGCGGTGGGAACCTGGGGTCGAGCGCAAAGACAGAACGGACGCGGCCGGACGCTACGAGCTGTGTGACCTACCGAACGACGTCGCAATCACGGTCGATGTGCGGCACCGGCTCATGGACCATGATCCAATCGCGATCAGATTCGTCGGGCGGGATGTGATCGTCGAGACTGCTGCGGGACCGACCAGCTACTACGTGCCTTCCAGAGTCGCAGCAATCGGGTTGGAGGTGCGGGGGCGTAACTAACGAATATCCAATATTGAATATTGAATGTCCAATATCCAATAGTCCTTCTTCGATATTAATATTGGATATTGGATACTCGATATCTATCCTGCCTAAAAGAAGAAGATCTCACCCCCGCCACCACCCATCCTCGGATTAACGACATTGGCAAACCGCGAGCCGAAACGGTAACTGAAACTGAGGTTCACAAAATACCGGAAATCTGTTGTGAATTGTCGTGTTCGCAGCAGACGCTCTTCGGGAGTCAGACCCGCTCCGGCAATGAAGATTTGATCTTTGATCCGCGCGATACTTGCGATCACGTTGAAGTTGAGCCCCCGAAACAGCCTGATCCGCGGTCCAGCGAACAAGCTGAGCCGGTGTTTGCTCAGGTCGTGCAGGAATTGAAAGCCAGTGACCGAAGCGTTGATGGACCCCCAAGGTTGCTGCGCCGAGAGGCCCACCTCGAGCTGGTGCGTCGGGCGCACCTCCGACGTACGATTGAACACGGTCGCCTCTTCATAGTCGAAC
>JAPULP010000048.1 GCA_027294815.1 Gemmatimonadota bacterium
GTGCCCGCTGGCTCATCGGTGCCGGACTCTTGTCATTTCTCGGCTGGATGTGGCTACGGCGGGTGGGAATCATGGACGTCACCTTCGCATGGATCGCGGCGGTCCTGTTGCTGTCCCCAATCGTCCATCCATGGTACGTCACCTGGCTCATCCCCTTCCTCGCATTTCGACGAGACGCGTGGGTGCTGGTGTGGACCGGCACGGTGATCGCCGCGTACGCCGTACTTCCCGCCTGGTGGGCCTCCGGCGTGTGGGAGCTGCCGACCTGGGCACTCGTCCTCGAATACGCACCCGTCTACACATTGATCGCGGTGTGGGCCCTGTCCTCTCGCAGACGTCGTGCCCGCGCGGACGCACCCCTATCTCACTTTCACACGGGCCCCTCATGATCGGCAACAGATTGGTAACGGTCGGAGTCACTGTGCTCGTCGCGACCTGGCCCGGCAAGAACGAACCCGGCCCGCCACAGCAATCAACGACCGTTCGCATCCTGGCGTACAACATTCGCCACGGCGCCGGGATGGACGACGTGGTGGATCTGGAACGAGCCGCTCGGGTCATACGCCGGATCAACCCCGACTTGGTCGCGCTACAGGAAATCGACAATCAGACGACGCGCACGAACCGCGTCGACCAAGCCAAACGACTAGGTGAGCTTACCGGAATGCACCACGTATTCGGCGGGTTCATGGATTACCGCGAAGGGCAGTATGGAATGGCCCTACTGTCCCGCTTTCCTTTCATCGAGACCATCAATCACCGCTTGCCGGACGGCCAAGAACCGCGGACCGCCCTCACCGCGCGGGTGCGCCTCGGCACCGACGGCCCGGAGATCTTCTTCGTGGGTATTCATTTATATAGGAGCGCCGCCGAGCGGCTGGCGCAGGCACGTCGCATCGTCGAGATCTTCGACGATGAGTCTCGTCCCGTCATCCTCGCCGGCGATTTCAACTCCGCGCCGGACTCTGACGTACTGCAACTGCTGAGTGAGACGTGGACGATTCCCGACAAGGGCCCGGACAACCTGACGTTCCCCTCGGTGGACCCGCGACGAGAAATCGATTTCATCATGTTCCGGCCGAGTGGGGCATTCGAGGTCGTTGCGATAGACGTGATCGACGAACCACTCGTCTCTGACCACCGCCCCGTCGTGCTCGAGATCGTTCGCAAATAGCCGGATACCTCTTGATCCGTGGGTTCCGGGCTTTCATTATCCGGCAACCCTGAACCGGACACCTGCACTGGAGGCCATGTGAGCGACCAACGTGAGCCCAATTCAGGAGCTAGCGAATTAGATCGTCGAGAGTTGCTCAAGGTCGGTGCAGCCGGATTGGGCGCTGCCATGCTCGGTGTGGCCACATCACCACGCACCGGGAGGGCGGCCGCGCCCGCGCCCGACCTCGGACAGGCGCCGCAGGAACCGTTCGCCGCCCCACCCATGGACGTCGTGCGGATTGGGTTCGTCGGCGTCGGCGGCCAGGGCTCGGCGCACGTCCGCAACCTGCTGCGCATCGATGGCGTGGAACTGAAAGCGATTTGCGACATCGTTCCCGAGAAGGTCACACTCATGCAGGATCGCGCAGTCGAGGCGGGGAAACCGAGACCCAGGGGCTACGACCGCGGCGAATGGGACTTCGTGCGCATGTGCCAAGAAGAAGATCTCGACCTGGTGTTCAACGCCACGCCATGGGAGTGGCACGTTCCCATCTGCGTCACGGCGATGGAGAACGGGAAGCATGCGGCCACGGAAGTCCCCGCGTGCTACACGGTCGAGGACTGTTGGCGACTCGTCGAAAGCGCCGAGAAGCACGAGAAACACTGCGTCATGATGGAAAACGTGAATTACGGCCGCTGGGAGTCGATGGTCCTGAACATGGTGCGCCACGGAATGTTCGGAGAAATCCTGCATGGCGAGGGCGGCTACCTGCACGATCTGCGCGAGATCAAGTTCAGCTCGGAAGGCGAGGGACTCTGGCGCCGCAATCACGCCTGGACACGCAACGGAAACCTGTATCCAACACACGGGCTCGGACCCATCGCACAGTGCATGAGCATCAACCGCGGCGACAAGTTCGAGTACCTCGTCTCCATGAGCGGACCGTCCAGAGGTTTACAGGATTACGCAAAAGAACATTTTCCGGACGGTTCCCCGCAGCGACTCGAACGATTCGCGCTGGGAGACGTGAACGTGAGCCTCATTCGCACCGCCAACGGCCGAACGATCTACGTCGGTCACGACACCAACCTGCCCCGCCCATACTCACGGATCCACTTGGTTCAGGGCACCAAGGGACTCTTTAGCGGCTATCCAAATCAGTTGTACATCGAGGGCCGTAGTCCTGCGCACCGCTGGGAGGAGGCGCAAGACTACTACGAGGAATTCCAACACCCGTTGTGGAAGGCCATGGAAGAAGCGTCGCAAGGCGCCGGACACGGAGGCATGGATTATATCGAGGACTATCGGCTCATCAAATGTCTGCTCGACGGGACGCCGACCGACATGAACGTATACGACGCCGCGGCGTTGAGCGCGGTGTGCGGCTTGTCCGAGTGGTCGGTGGCACACAAGAGTGCACCGATCGATTTTCCGGACTTCACGCGCGGCCGTTGGCGCACGAATCCGCCGTTGGGAATCGTCGGGGCATAACAACGCCCACCCTCGTCGTCCTGGCCGCAGGCGTCTCGAGTCGCTACGGCAGCTTGAAGCAACTCGACGCGTTGGGACCGGCCGGGCATCCACTGATGGATTACTCCATCTACGATGCCATGCAGGCCGGCTTCGGGAAGGTGGTGTTCGTCATCCGCCCGGATCTCGAGGCCAGATTCATCGAGCGCGTTGAGCGCTTGCACGGCCTGATTCCCACGGAGTATGCGTTTCAACGTCTCGACGATGTTCCGTCAGGCACCGACGCACCGTCAAGTCGCGAAAAACCCTGGGGAACCGGACACGCCGTTCTCGCCGCCCGTGATTACGTCGAGGATACCTTCGTTGTCATCAACGCCGATGATTTCTACGGGCGAAGGTCGTACTCCTCGCTCTATACCCACCTCACAACGAACGCCGTGTCCGGCCCAACGTTCGCACTCGTGGGCTTCACCCTGCGCGACACGTTATCGTCGCACGGCGGTGTGTCACGCGGCGTGTGCCAGGTCGACGATGACGGATTCCTCGCATCGGTTTCCGAAGTGATGTCGCTCCAACGCGAAGCGTCCGGCATTGCCGGCGTGGATCTCGCTGGTAACCCGTGTCGCTTCACCGGAAACGAGATCGTATCGCTCAACATTTGGGGATTCACAGCTGACGTGTTCGAGATGCTCGAGCGGCGCTTTGTTGATTTTCTGAGAACGCGCGCGGATGGCAAGGCGGAGTTTCTGGTTCCCGACGCCATCAACGACATCCTCGTGGCCGGCGAAGCACGGGCCAAAATTATACCGACGGACGATGCGTTCTTCGGTGTCACACACCCGGCGGACAGGACCGACGTTCAGCAAAAGCTGCAAGATCTCGTCGCGTCGGGGAGATACCCGGAACGCCTCTTTTGACACCGTCAACGCTATGCGACTACGTTAGCCACCATGGAGATGTCGAATCCGGTGAAACCGCGCCGCAGCGTGGCCAGCTGCTACCGCGTCTTGGGTCTCCCGCCCGGCACGGCGCTCGCCGATATCAAGAAAGCCTATTTGGATCTGGCGCAGGTATGGCACCCCGATCGGTTCGTACACGACCCCAGGCTCCAGCAGAAAGCCCAAGACAATCTCAAACGCATCAACGAGGCGTACGAGATATTGCAATCGTCAGATCTCCCGGACAGGCCGACACGCATTTCCCGCATCAGCAGCTCGTTCCATGCCATACTCGGAATCGGTGACATGTTGAAAACGGGCACACACCGAAGCCCGAGACCGAAGCGACAGCGAGTCCGCGTGCTGCTGCCCGACGAAGACGACACTCGACTGGGCCGACGCCCCTCTCACGATCGTCTCTGGCTCGCGCTCGGGGGGATCGTGGTGTTGGGAATCGTGCTCGCCCTCCTGCTGATATGAGATGAATGCATCCCGCTCGGTGGTGACACCGCGAACCCCCGAAATGCTATGCAACTAACCACTATCGACTGGGTCGTCGTGGCCCTGTACGGCACGCTTGCGCTGGTCGTAGGCCTCTACTTCGCCCGCCGCGCCGGACGGGGAACGGAGGAGTTCTTTCTCTCCGGCCGCAAACTGCCTTGGTGGCTGCTCGGCACGTCGATGGTGGCGACGACATTCTCCACCGACACGCCAAACCTCGTAACCGATCTCGTTCGTACGGGCGGCGTGAGCCAGAACTGGCTGTGGTGGGCGTTTTTGATTACGGGCATGGCAACCGTTTTTTTCTACGCCAAACTCTGGCGTCGCTCCGGCGCTTTGACGGACATCGGGTTTTACGAGCTTCGCTACGCCGGAAAGCCCGCGGCGTTCCTGCGTTGGTTCCGCGCCATCTACCTCGGCGTCTTCTTCAACGTCATGATCATGGCGACCGTCACGTTGGCGGCGATCAAGATCGGCGGAGTGCTCCTCGGTATCGACAAGTACACGACGGTCCTGATCGCCTGCACGGTCACCGTGATCTACTCGGCAACGTCGGGCCTGTGGGGTGTGGTAGTGACCGATCTGCTGCTGTTCGTACTCGCCATGATCGGTTCGATTGCGGCCGCCTACTTCGCATTGGCGCAACCGGAGGTGGGCGGGCTGGCAGGCATGGTGTCACACCCGGCGCTGGCGGGAAAGTTGAGCCTGCTACCAGATTTTTCCGATTGGACCTCTGTTTCGGCCGTGCTGATCGTGCCGCTCGCCGTGCAGTGGTGGAGCACCTGGTACCCCGGCGCAGAACCGGGAGGCGGCGGATATGTGGCCCAGCGAATGCTCGCGGCACGAAATGAAAAGGAGGCGATGTCGGCGACGCTGTTGTTCAACATCGCCCATTACGCAATGCGGCCCTGGCCCTGGATCATCGTCGCACTGTGCTCGATCATCGTGTATCCGAATCTCGACGCGATCACGGCGAGATTTCCGGGACTCGACCCGTCCATCGTCCGCGACGACCTCGCCTACCCCGCGATGCTCGTGTTTCTGCCCCACGGATTGTTGGGCCTCGCGGTCGCTTCGTTGGCCGCGGCGTACATGTCTACGATCAGCACGCACCTCAACTGGGGCGCGTCGTACATGGTCGACGACGTCTACCGGCGATTCGTCGCACCAGACAAGAGCGAAACCCACTACGTCACCGTTGGACGGCTGTCGACGGTCGGGCTGATCGTGATGGCCGCGCTGGTGTCGTTGTGGTTGGAGAACGCGCTACAAGCGTTTCAGATTTTGCTGCAGATCGGGGCGGGGACCGGTTTGATATTCCTGCTACGCTGGTTTTGGTGGCGCATCAACGCCTGGAGCGAGATCTCAGCGATGATCATTTCGTTCATCGTCGCCGTGTACTTTCAATTCGCCCACGAGCGGCTCGGATTCGCCCCCATGTCGGCCTCGGCAACGCTGAC
>JAPULP010000049.1 GCA_027294815.1 Gemmatimonadota bacterium
CCGCAGATGCGGGTCAAGAAGCCATCAAGCTCGGTAGGACGACAAGTGTGGCAGCACAAATTGAGCGATACTCTTCCATGGTGCGGCGCAGCGAAGCGCTGACCAGTGAGGAGTTGACCGCTCTTTTCACCTTGGTGTCGCGAAGACCTGACGCCGATTTGGTTTTTGCGGACGCGGGTCGGCTGGCGGGCCGCCACGCGGCGAGGCAAGCACCTGGGTTTCTCCGAGCCGTACGTAAGGGGTTGCCTCGGGGGTTGCGCGAACGGTTGGGACGACGGTTGATACGCCACGCGGCAGCCCGTGTCTTCGCCCTCGATGTGGGTCGCGACGGTGAGGGCGCCGTCGCCCTCGAGGGTTGCGGCGCGCACGCCGTGCAGGGTGGCCGGCCCTGCGGGGTGTATGGATCGGGGTTGGCCGAGCTGTGCCGCATCTTCACGACGTTCGACGGCGCGTACTTTCGGAATTCCTGCCGCGCCCGGGGGTCGGTCAACTGCCGATGGAGCACAACTCAACAACAAGAGGACTAGCATGTCGTTGTTTTCCGGGGTCGATCTCACGGCTGTTGGACCGGCGCTCGAAGCCAACCAGGTAGACGGGTGGTTGTTGTTCGACTTCCACGGTCTCAATCCCATCGTGAAGCGCGTTGTGGGTTACCGCGGCATGGCGAGCCGCCGATTGTTCGTTTGGCTTCCCAAAGACGGCCCGCCCGTGGCCGTGGCGCATCGCATCGAGCTGCAAGGTATGGAGGGTTTCCCGGGCGAGGTGAGGCCGTACGCCGCGTGGCAGGAACTCCACAGGCTCGTCGGAGAGATCGTGAGCGGAAAGAAAGTAGCGATGGAGGTTTCACCGGACGACGCTGTCCCCTACTTGGATCGCGTGCCCGCCGGAGTCGTCGAACTGATCCAGCGCCTCGGCGGGACGGTTGTGCCGTCCGCCACGCTCGTTTCGCTCTTTGCAGCACGCTGGTCCTCGGCGGAGCTGGAAGGCCACCGCGCGTCGGCCGAAAAACTCGCGGACATCGCGCGCAGCACGATCCGAGAGGTGGTGTCACAAGTTGGAAAGGCGCGCGAAGTTGCCGTCCAGCGACAAGTTCTCCAGGCCATGGAAAACTCCGGGTTGACGACGGATCATCCGCCGATTGTTGCGTTCGGTCCGAACACGGCGATCCCGCACTACGAGCCGCGCGAAGGTTCCGACGCCGTGCTCAAGGACGGCGACGTGGTGCTCGTCGACCTCTGGGGAGGCCCGACCCTCAAGTCGGTCTTCGCCGATCAGACGTGGATGGGTTTCGCAGGCTCGGCCCCGCCGGACGACGTGCTACACGTGTGGACGACCACGCGTGATGCGCGTGACGCGGTGGTGGAATATCTCGAACGAGCGGTTGGCGAGGGGCGCAGTGTGACCGGTGCCGATTTGGACGACGTGGCGCGCGGACATATTACTAAGGAAGGTTACGGCGATGCGTTCCTCCATCGGACGGGGCACTCGATTGACACCGACTTGCACGGCTCGGGACCCCATCTCGACAACTTCGAAACCAACGACCTTCGAGAAGTCTTACCCGGCACCGGTTTTTCGGTGGAGCCGGGTATCTATCTGCAAGGTCGTTTCGGTATCAGAAGCGAGATCAATGTCTATCTGGACGAAACGGGCCCGCTTCCGACGCCCGTCGAGCGCCAACGAGATTTGATCACCCAGTAGTGAGAAGTGAGAGGTGAGAAATGTGAGGGCCCCCCACCCCGCCGCCCGGGGATGGGATGGGCCTTCTTACCTCTCACCTCTCACTTCTTACAGACGTAAACCACGCGAACGCGACCAGCGCCATCCACACCGCCGTTCCGGCAGCTACGTGTGTCGCCCGCCAGTGTGGCTGCAGGACGCTGAGCATCATCCCAGCGGCGACGACGATCTGCAGCAACGTGGCTCCCAATGCCACGATGGCCGCCTTTCGAATCGGTGCAGGGACAAAGGCCTTCTGTCGCACAACGGCGACGACGATACCCGTCAGGTGGAGCGTGAGCGCGTACGCAACGAGCCGGTGGAACCAATGAATGTGGCTGAGGCCGCCGTTCGCTTGGCTCGGGAACAGTTCTCCGCTGCAGAGCGGAAATCCCAGACAGGCGGCGGACGCACCGCTGTTGGCGGTCAGGCCTCCCATCAGCACGGCCAAACCACCGAGACCGAGGGCTACCAACGCGGCGATCCGCATGCGCCGCGTAGCCGGTCCCGGGTGAGGGACGTAGGTTCCGGCGCGGAACCCGACAACCATCAACACCGCGACCAGGGCCATCGCCGTTGCGAGATGCAGCATGACGGTCGATGGAGGCAACTCCAACCACACGGTGACAGCACCGAGAAGCACCTGAATGACAAGCAGGACGGCTGCCACCACGGCGGGACGCAGCGCTCCGCCTCGGCCGATAACCCCTGCATCTTTGCGGGGGGCGTACGCCAACGCCGCGACTCCGACCACCAAGAGGCTCACGACGAGGGCGACGAGGCGATGCGACCACTCGATGAACGTTGCGGGATCCGATAGCGGTGGGATGAGGCGTCCGTTACAGAGAGGCCAGTTGTCGCCGCACCCCATACCGGATCCGCTGATGCGTACCCATCCGCCGAGGACAATGAGGAGATATGATGCTCCGCTCGCTCCGAAGGCGAGTAATCGTATGGGCTTCATGGCGGATAAGGATCGTCAGGCCTCCAGCGGCAGGCAACCGGTCGAAATGATTTGGGAATGAATCCGGTTGAGAATGTGCGGTGCTATCTTGCTGTGCGGAGATGACCTTGAACGAACCAGATTGGGACAGCTACGCTGAGAGGGCGTTGGTGGAAGACGACGCCCACCAGGATGTCACCACCCTGCTCCTCGGCGACAGGGCGCGCCGACGGGCGGTGGGCCGCTTTCGCGTGGAGGGCGATTGCGTGGTGGCGGGCCTGCCGCTCGTGGAGGCCGTGTTCCGAGAGATGGACGCGTCGACGGTGCTGGCGCGCCTCGTAGACGAGGGAGATTCGGCCGCGGCGGGTTCTTTCATCGCCGAAGTCCGAGGGCCCGGCGGTGCGCTCCTTTCCAGTGAACGAGTCGCTTTGAATTACCTGCAACGGCTCTGCGGAATCGCTACGACCACGCGAAGGGCGGTAGACGCCGTCGCGGGCACCGGTGCCGTCATCACCGACACGCGCAAGACGACACCGGGAATCCGAGAGCTCGAAAAGTACGCCGTACGCGTTGGCGGTGGGCAGAACCACAGGACATCGTTGGCGGACGCGGTCTTGTGGAAGGACAACCATTGGGAGCTACTCGGCGGTGACGATGGCGAACTGCGCGACCTGATACGTCAGGTTCCTCACGGCGTTGCGGTGTGCGTCGAAGTGGAAAACGACCGCCAGTTGGAGACGGTGCTGGGCGCAGATGTCGAATGGATTCTGGCGGACAATCAGACGCCCGAAACCATTGCTGCGTGGTCGCGCCGCGCGGGTCCCGATGTGATCATAGAGGCTTCCGGCGGAATCACACCTGACAGTGCCCGGCCGTTTGCCGAAGCCGG
>JAPULP010000005.1 GCA_027294815.1 Gemmatimonadota bacterium
GATACGACTCCCGCTCGACCAGGGGTTCTGCGTCGTGATAAGCGTGGAGAATGTCTTCGGATTCCAGCGCGACTCCATCGGCCGCCGCCGCTTCTTGAAAGGCTCGGACGATACCCGCGTTCCAATCGATCAGTGTCCCGTAGCAATCAAAGGTGATGATGTCGTACGTCCGCATCTCAGATGCTCTCGGGCTCGGCAACCGTCCTCGCACTCACAGTACTCCCCGTGTTCAATGTGCCGGCCGGCTCAACCAGCATGACCCACACTTCCTCTTTTGCGACTGGGAGATGCTCGACGCCCTTCGGGATGATCAGCAGCTCACCCTCGTGGAGCGATACATCCTTGTCGCGGAACTTGATGACGAGGTGGCCCTTCACAATCAAAAACATCTCGTCTTCCTGGGGATGCTGGTGCCACTCAAACTCACCGAGGAGCTTGGCGAGCTTCACGTCACACTCCTGCACTCGTCCGACGATCTTGGGTTTCCAATGCTCGGAGAACATGTCGAACTTGTCGCCGAGATTGACCTTGTTCATCCTTGCCTCCCCGTTCTTACTCTGCAGGCTCCGCCACCCACTTCACGTCGTGTCCGCGTAGCGGCGCGGCGCCCGACCACAGCACCAATCCCAAGCCGGCCAGGATTGCGACCCCTCCGGCGACAGCGCGCCAGCTCAACACCTCCCCCAACACCATCCATCCAAGCAGTACCGCGATCAACGGATTCACGAATGCCACGGAAAGTACTTTGGTGACCTCCATGCGCCGAAACAGCCAGTACAACACGAAGAACGCCGCCGCCGATCCGATGAGGGACAGGTACAATAGCGACCCTACTGCCCGGCCGGACCAATTCAACTGAAACGGATTCCCCTCGACCAACAGACCGATCACCACGAGGGGCACCGACCCGATCGCTGTCTGCCACCCGGCAATGATCATCGGGTCCACCTTCGCACCGTGTTTCTTGACGGCCACCTGTGCCCCCGCCAAACTCACCGATGCGATGATGAGGGCCACACTGGCCCACAGCGCCAACATCCCGTCGGCGTGCAGTTGGTCCGAAAAGATGACCACCACGCCTCCCAAGCCCGTTATCACCCCGATCACTTTCCGTACCGTCATCGGCTCGTCGGGAAGCGACCAATGGGCAAACACCAAGACAAACACCGGGACCATGGCGGTGAGAACGGAGGCGAGCCCGGAAGCCACGTACTGCTGCGCCCAGTATTGCAACCCGTAAGCTGTGGACACAGTCACCAAAGCGGTAATCACAATCAACTTCCACTCGGCGCGGGTGGCGGGCAGAACCGCCCCCGCCCCCGCCCCCGCCCCCGCGCTCCGGAATCTGAGCACACCCAACAGAACAACGGCCGCGATGACGAATCGCAAGCCGGCAAACGTAAACGGCGGCAGGTCGGCCAAGCCCACTTTGACGGCCATCCAGGTGGAGCCCCAGACAACTGCTAAGAATAACCAACCTGCGGCGGTGCGGGTCATGCAGTAAAGTAGGGTACTCCCCTCCTCGCTCCATGCCCTCGAGGGTTACGTTCCGGGTGTGAGACCTTTGACGTGAGGCGTGAGACGTGAGACGTTTGTCGTGAGAGGTGACGGGAGAAGGCCCCACACCCCCGGGGGTTGGGGGTGGCCGTCTCACGTCTCACTTCTCACGTCTCACCATTTGTCAGGAAGCCCCCGTGAAGCCCTCAAACGTGGAAATCGAACGCAAGTTCCTAATTGCCGATGACTCGTGGCGCGGTCAAACCGAGGGAGTCGAATATCGGCAAGGATACCTCGCGGCCTCCGAGACCGTCACCGTGCGCGTCCGCGTCGGCGGTGGGACAGCGGTGATGACGGTCAAGGGGCAATCGGATGCATCGGGCCTCACCCGAGCCGAGTACGAGTTTCCCCTTCCCGTGGACGAAGCCAACGAGATGATCGATCGACTGTGCCAAGGCCGGATCGTCGAGAAGACGCGTTATCGCATTCGGCATGACGGTTTTGTCTGGGAGGTCGACGAGTTCCACGGCGCACACGACGGTCTCGTGTTAGCAGAGATCGAGTTGGAATCAGAGGATCAAGCGTTCGAAAAGCCCGCCTGGGTGGGCGAAGAGGTGACGGGAAACTACAGGTATTACAATGCTTGGTTGGCGGAGAACAAACGAACCTAGATTCGAGATTCGATATTCTAGATTGCAGAATTGTTGTCCATTTAGAGCAACCAATCAACAATCTAGAATCTCGAATCTCGAATCTAGAATCTATCTCCCCCCTCCACTCGTCGTCGCCTTCCTAACGAGCCGCAGACCCAGATCCTTCCCCTTCTTCACCGCCGGTATCCCTTCTTCCATCCATACCGGTGCGGGAGCGCCCATCAAGTAATGGTCGAAGAACTGCTGCATCCGAACCGCGAAATCCTTGCGATTTTGATATTTCCTCAGGCCGTGCGCTTCACCGTTGTAGTTGAGCATCCACACCGGCTGGTGAAGCCGCCGCAGCGCTACGAAGAACTCGATCCCCTGATACCACGGCACCGCACCGTCTTCATCGTTGTGCATCATGAGCACTGGGGTTTCGACCTTATCCGCCCAGAAGATGGGGGAGTTTTCGATATAACGCGGCCGGGCTTCCCAGAGCGAGCCGCCCATGCGGCTTTGCGTCTTCTCGTACTGCATGGCACGACTCCGTCCGCTCTGCCAACGGATACCGCCGTACGCGCTGGTCATGTTCGACACGGGGGCACCCGCCTCCACGGCCGCAAAGATATTCGTGCGTGTGACGAGGTACGCGTTTTGATATCCTCCCCAACTGTGACCCTGCGCGCCAACCCGATCGGGATCGATGTATCCCTGGGCGATGATGCTCAACACACCGGGCACCAGACAGTTCAACGCGCTCTCACCGGGATATCCGTCGCGGTAGAAGATATCCGGGATGAACACGATATAACCTCGGCTCACGTAGAACGAGATGTTGATGCTCGACGAGCCCGGTGATGGCGCGCGATGCGCGTGGAGCTGATCCGAGTTCTTCTCGTAGTAGTACACCATCATCGGGTACTTTCGATTCGGATCGAAGTTATCCGGCTTGTACAGAAGTCCTTGCAAGGGAAGACCGTCGGTCGATGTCCAGTCCACCAACTCCGCACTCCCCCAGTCGTAATCATCCTGCTGCGGATTTGCGTGCGACAAACGCTGCGCGTCCACAAAACTCAGATCACTTGCCCAGACGTCAGGAAACTCTCGGAAGCTCTCGCGCGTGAAAATCACCACATCCGCGTCTTTGGCCTTTTGCGGAGTGCCGAACCGGAGCGGCTCCATGACGATCCGGCGCGGCTCCCGATCCCCGCGCACGCGGTCCCTATAGAAACCAGAGGACTTCGATTCGAGATCGAACGCCGAAAGTACCAAGTCGTCGCCGTCCTCAATCACGTCCTGCGCGCGATTACCGAAACCGCCGCCGCCTCCTCCTCCTCCTCCTCCGAACCCCAAACCTCCGGCCCGATCGAGTGCCACATAGCGGAATCGCAAATTCTCGCGGCGGCCGACACCCTCGGTGATGTTTCGGGGAGCGTCCCGACCAGCGGGGTCCACCGCCCAGATGTCGTGCTTGTCGTACACGAGGAACCGCTCGTCGTCCTGGGTCCATCCCGCCGATCCATTCGAACCGGGAATCATGGGGCGGTCGTGGAGCTCGTTATAGAACGGGTAGGGGATCCCACCCGTGAGATTCATCGCTTCCCCACCATCGATGCCCTTGGCAAACCACGCACGCTTGTGGCCGTCCCACCACGTGATGTACTTGCCGCCCGGTGACAATCGGGCAGAGGCTTGGATATCCTCCAATACCATCCGCGCGCGGCCGGTATTCACGTCCACCACGTACACATCGTTGTAACCCGGCGAGTCCCACGATACTCGTTGGAGATACGGCACGTTGGTGACCGCCAGGCCAATGTCGCCGTCGCCGGAATCGGCCACCGTCACCGTCGGCATGTTGATGGTGGCTAGCTGCACCACACGGTTGTCGTCGAGATCGACCATCGCGCGGTAGGTACGCCGTAGGTCCTGCTGACGCTGCACCAGTTGGTTGGGTTGCAGGAGCGGATCTTTCCAATTCCAAACGTCCAACACGACCTTCTCCCACTCCGGCACTTCTTCTTCCGGATCCGGCGCAGGCCGAGGGGCCGTTCCGAAGAAAAGCCTCGTGCCGTTCTTGGAGAACGAGGGTGTCCCGTTCTCACTCACCCACCAACCCGCCGGAACGCCCCGCGTGGAACCGTTTGCAATCTCGGTGGCCTGGGCTTCACCGCTCTTCCACCGATACAAGGCAAACGCGGGCTGATCGGACTCGAACTCGTCTCGATTGGAGAGAAAGGCGACCTGATTCCCCTCGTCATCGAACGCGAGGTTCTTGTACACACCCTTCCCCACCATCAGGGCCTGCGCCGATTCGCTACCCGGCGTCACTACGTAGACCCCGTCCGCGTCTCCTTCTTCGTTCTAAGCCGTGTAAGCAAGGCGCGAGCCGGCCGCGGCGAATGCGAACGCCGTTACGTGCTCAAACCGCGACTCGGCACCGGTGTTGAGGTTGCGCACCACGAGGTCGGTGCCCTCTTCCTTCCGATCCCCCTGATCCGCGGAGTCCCGGGCTTGTCCGCGCCCACCCCGGAAGCCGCGA
>JAPULP010000050.1 GCA_027294815.1 Gemmatimonadota bacterium
CTGGGCTCCAGGGGCGACCTGGTCTTGATCCGGGCAACTCCGGAGGGCTATGTCGAGGTCGCTCGCCTACCGCTGTTCGACGCGGGAGGTTGGACCCCGCCAAGTTTCGCCGATGACCGGGTGTTCGTTCGCAACCTGGAGCAGCTCGCCGCGGTGCGCATCGTCGAGGGTAATCAGACGTCACACGCGGGCCGGAGCGACATCGGCGGCGAATTAATTCGCCTGACGGAGAGGATCCGCGAGGTACCGCCCGCACAGAGAATGCAGATCGTCGACACGTTCGTCGACGCGCGTCGAACTTGGCCCTGGGTTGAAGACGACGGGTGGGTCCATTTTCTGTTTCGCGGTAGCGTCGATGACCTCGCCGTATCCGGCAACTTCACCGCGGACTTCGGCGAGGAGGTCGCTCTGCAACGGATCGCCGGGACCGATCTGTTCGTCCGTAGTTTCCGGCTCGATCCCACCGCTCACTACGAATACCGGTTTCACGCCGACTTCGGCGGGCCAATGCCGGATCCGTTGAACCCGCATCGCATCGACTCGAGCTTCGGGATCGGATCCGAGTTGCGGATGCCCGGCTGGAACGCGCCGGCCGATCTCGGCGCATCCTCGCCTCCCGAGCGGCGGGGCCGTTTCGAGGATCTGGAGTTCGACGACGGTGCCGCCGGCTCCCTCGCCGGAACCAAGCTCTACCTGCCCGCCGGATACGAAACGAGCGGAGAGCGTTACCCACTCGTCGTCGTGCAGCAGAGTGACGGCGGGGACTCGGCCCGCATCGAGCACATCTTCGACCACGAGATCGGAGAGACGGCGGCGCCGATCGTCGCCGTTTTCCTGCCGCCTCTCAAGCACGCGCAGGACCTCGAGACGTTCAAACACCATGCCGACCGGATTGTCGACGCGCTGATTCCATTTCTCGACGAGCACTACCGCCTTTGCGGTGGCTCCGCGAATCGCTTGTTCGTCGGCACCGGCAGCGGAGCACCGGTGGCGGTGTTTACTGCGTTCGCCAGGCCCCGCGTGTTCGGCAAGCTGGCCGCGCAGTCGTTCTTCCTCGGCGGGCTGTTCGGCAAGCTCGGAGCCGGGGCGTTCTCGATGGCCCCGCAACTCCAGGACCGGATCATGGCTCTCGTCGCGCAAGCAACCGAGCCGCCTCCGGAGCTGTACCTCGAGTGGAGCGCTCACGAATCCCGCGACCCGGCGTCGGACCTGGATGCCTTGCGGGATACACGGCGCCTCCTTGCGGTACTGAAACAGAACGGCTTCGCCTATCGGACCCACGAAGTACGCGGGGCTCCGGGCTACGGGAGCTGGCGCGCCCAGTACGGACAGATCCTGGGCACGTTCTTTCCTCGATTCACGAAATGCAGCGCGGAGCCGTAGGTCGGCGAGGGGACCAACCGCCGCCCCTCGCGCACGTCAACTCACCGCGGCGAGTTCTTCCGGCGGAACCTGGAACGCCCGCGCCCGGAACAAGAACTCGACGATATTCCCCTCGTGCGGCTGCAACCAGTCCAGCTTGATCGTCGGTAATGGACCTAGATTGAGGCGGTCGATGTTGTGCGCATCCGCCAGCTGACCCCGCCAGGCGCGATCGTTTGTGATAGCCGAACACACCAATGTCGGACCGATCTTCGCCAGCATCTGTTCCTGCGGACATTCAACGACGCTCACGAACGGGAACATATATTCGGTATTCGCCAACTTCCGCTCAGGTGAATCGCAGTGGATAACCGTCGGGCGCAGATAACCACAGCGCTCCTTGATGACAGCACGCGCACCGAACTTCTCCGTCATCACGGTAACGCCATCCTCTTGCGCCGCCACATCGATCGAGTTTGCAATCGCCTCCGCTGTCCCGGGAATAGTAAACGCGGCCAACGCCGCTTCCGGATCCTCCGGCGGCAACGGTTCGATGGGCCCGATCCGTTCGGCCAACGCCGCCGCGATCTCCTTTGTGTGACGTGGCGCCCAGACACCCGAGCAGTTGATGCATCCGCGACCACTGTTGAGATAGACGCTATCAGCCATCAAGTCGATGTACTGCTCCCAATTGTCGACCTCGTCCTCCCCCAACAACACTTTGCTCAATCCCGGCCCGTGCACTTGCACCCGTTCATCCCCCTTGTAGCGATCGACCGTCGGCTTGCCACCAAAGATCATGCTCCTCCCGCACCGACCCACCACTACCGCACCCATGTCGGCACCGCCTGGGTAAATCGAGATCGCCTCCTTTGGCACGCCTGCTTCGAAAAACGCCGCGGCCATGCGATAAGGCGTCCACGGCTCCTGCGGACCCGGCTTCAACACGAGGCCCAACTGCATCGGAATCACCGGCAACCACAACGTGTGCACACCGGGCGAATTCGACGGCAGCACCAATCCCAAAACTGGCGATTGCGCCTGATAGCTGACGGTCACGCCTCGGCTCTCGACGCCGAAACCGCGCGTCAGGATGTTCAAGTCCAACCCCCGCGTCAATGCATCCAAGATCTGATCCATGTGGTGCAAGACGAAATGATTCTTCGCCATGTTTGCTTTGCACATATGCTCGGGCAACCCGGTGCTCGCCGACTGATGCCGAGCGAAGTCATCGGGGCTCTGCACCCCATCCCCAACCGGCAAGTCGCCATTGAGATAGAGATCCCCTGCCTTCTTCATCATCTCGATGAGCTCGGCAGAAGGAATCTCTCTGAGGACGTCCCGCGCCCGACTCGCATGACGGATGTCTCGCCCCAACAGCCCGGTGTTCGCCTGGCTGACCCGTGCCAATGATTCGCCGGTAATGAAATGGACGATCTCGTCCTGATCAAGACTCGTGTAAGGTTGACCCCAACGGAGGATCGGGATGTTCAGCACAGGTTCGTCTCCTTTGCGATGTCCAATCTGTTTGCGTGGCCCCGACTTGCAAATATGATGCACCAAACCACGACCAGTTCCAAGAACGGGATCTGCGAGAGGTCAGTGAACCGGGCACGAACCTGTCCTGCGAGTGTCACGCCGTCCGTCGGTGGTAGTCCTACTCTACGCAAACTCTACGCAACGCCATGGAATCCCTGGACGCTGGTGGAAACCGTGGTGACCAACTCCCACAGCACCATCAGCCCATAGATCCCTTCCTTCCACAGCCGCGCCTCAT
>JAPULP010000051.1 GCA_027294815.1 Gemmatimonadota bacterium
GGTGCAACACGATATTGCTGATGTCGAGGAACGGAGTGCCAAGCAGTTGGCCGTTCTCCACGATCCGTATGCGGCCTCCCTGTTCGACGATGAACAGGCGGCTATCGCCGGCATGAGTGAGGAAGACGGGCGCGGTCAGTCCCGTCACGACCACCTCGAGGGTGAGACCTCCCGGGTCGGTCGGGTCGCCGTTTCCGCAGCCGGCCAGGCCAAGCAACAACGCCCCACTCGCTAACGTACAAACCGTTCGTAGTTGACGCATATCCTCACTTGCTCCGACGGCCGACCCGCTTGGCCATCAGGATGTCATGCTTGCCCGGGCCGTTTGCATCCGGAATCACTCCCACGATGCTGAACCCAAGACGTTCGAAGAACTGATACGGATGTGCCGTTACCACCCGGAGCTGCGTGAGATGTTCCAGCGGAGTTGGGTAGACATCTGTTCCGAACAAATTTGTTCCTCCGAATTCATCGTCCGTGCCGAGATAGATTGTCACGGCACCTTGACGCTCGGCTTCGTCTTCGAGCGTCTCGACGAGCAATCGGCCTACCCCGCGCCGATGTGCATCCGGTCGCACGGCGATCGGATGCAACTCCCACAACGGCTCCGAGTGTTTGATCGCCCCAACCCAACCCGCCAGGTCACCATCGAGCGTCACGCCAAAAGCCACCCGATCAGCGGAAAAGCATTCATCCACCTCGGCACGAGCTTCTGTGATGGTTGACCAAACGGGGATATGCGAGAAGGCCTCCGTCAAGATCCTGGCGGCCGCCGACCTGAGATCGTCGCCGGCTCGAGTGAGGCGCACGATGTCCACGTTCTCAGAGCCGCTGCGTGTGACGGATCCGGTCGGAGGGTTCAGAACGCGTTCAGGCCCGTGACCGCTTGGCCGAGGACCAGGGTGTGCACGTCGTGCGTCCCTTCGTACGTGTACACGCTCTCCAGATTGGCCATGTGACGCATCGCTTGGTACTCCGCCAAGATCCCGTTGGCCCCGAGCAAGCGCCGCGTCTCACGGGCGATGTCGGTGGCGATATTCACGTTGTTTCGTTTGGCGAGCGACACCTGCTCGGGCCGCATCGTTCCCGCGTCCTTCAGCCGGCCGAGTTGGACGCATAGCAACTGCGCTTTCGTGATCTCGGTGAGCATTTCGGCCAGTCGGGCCTGTTGCAGCTGCGTCCCGCCGATCGGCCGGCCGAACACCACACGGGTTTTCGCATAGCTCACTGCTTCCTCGTAACATGCCATTGCGGCGCCGACCGCTCCCCAGGCAATGCCGTATCGTGCTTGCGTCAAGCACATCAGCGGGCTTTTCAGGCCCCCGCTCTCGGGAAGAACGGCATCGGACGGCACGAGCACATCTTGCAACACGAGTTCACTCGTGTCACTCGCGCGGAGCGAGAGCTTCCCTTTTTGATCTTTCGAAGAGAATCCCTGGGATTCGGTGGGAACGATAAAGCCCTTGATACTCTTGGGATCGTCGAGTTCACCCGTCTTCGCCCACACGATCGCGACGTCGGCCGTCGAGCCGCTGGTGATCCACATCTTCGTGCCGTTGAGCCGCCAGCCGTCGTCCGTCTCACGAGCTACCGTGATCATCGCGCCGGGGTCGGAACCATAGTCGGACTCGGTGAGACCGAAACAGCCGATCGCTTCGCCGCTGGCCAACTTGGGCAGCCATGCCTTTTTCTGTTCTTCGCTGCCAAATGCGTGAATTGGATACATCACGAGCGCGCCCTGAACGGAGGCAAAAGACCGCACTCCACTGTCGCCGCGCTCCAGCTCCTGCATGATGAGGCCGTACGCGACATTGTTCAGTCCAGCACATCCGTACTCTTCCGGCAGGTTCGCCCCGAACAATCCCAGTTCGGCCATTTGTGGCACCAACGAACTGGGAAAGCTCCCTTCGAGGTAGTGCTTCGCAATGATGGGCATGACGGCATCGTCCACCCACCGACGCACGGTATCTCGAACGGCTTTTTCTTCTTCGTCGAAGAGCGTATCCACATCAAAAAAATCCACGCCCTGGAAAGGCATTGTCGTCTATTCCTATGAACTGGTAGGTGAATGCCCGACATCCCGCATCGCGCGGGGTGTGATACCAACGCCACGGGCCTTCTTTCGGAAGATAGCACCGTGATCCACCGGTTGGCCGTTTTCCGCTTGCCATTGGTGAATCATTTCGTGCAACAGCGTCTGCTCCGCTTCGTCCCAGCCGTCACGGTGGACATGACGATAACTGATGGCGATCTCGATCGGGCGATCCGCGGCGTCCAGCATCAACTCACCCAATCGTGTCCTCATGCGCCGGGAGACGCGAAACGGGATTCGTGCCAGGCCGCCGTCGAAATGGCGGGCGTTGAGCTGGTCGTGAAGAGCGGCCAATCTTCTAACCAGAGAGCGGTCGCCCGGACGCGTGCTCGGGCGCCGACGGCGTCGTCTAGGCCGCGGTGGCGCGAACGAGTCAACCGGAAACGCGAGTATTGCGGCTTCCGCTTCCCGTCGTCGCTGGCGCCGAATTCCGGGCTTCACAAAGGTCACGATGGCGGCCAAGACCGAGTCGGGAGCATACGCGTACCCACAGTGGATCCGAAGGACCCCGCGGGAAGTGACACTGACCATCACGGCGCAGTTTTGGTGCGACTCCACGCTGTTGACTCCCTTGAGGCCAAGGGCGAACAGCCTTTGTATCAAGAACGCGTCGTCAAACAGCTCCGGCTGCAACCTCGGGTTCATTTACTGTGCGTCGCCGTGCAAATCCGGCGACGTCCGAGCGTTTGAACAATCTTTGTTGTGGCTGCCAAACGTAAGTCTCCACCTGAATCGATTCATCCTCGAGACATATGCGATGGAACGCCGACGGGCGCCCACCCCGCGACATACGTGAAATAGTGCCTGCGCACGAAACGACGACTCCATCAAAAACATCCGTGTCCTCTTGATGGTCGTGGCCGCAAAGCACGACCTCAGCGCCCGTATCGACGATGCGCCGCTGGGCGCGTTTCCAATGCGCCAGACCCATACGCTCCGAGAGTTGGCCGCGCAGCACATTGTGATGCAACACGAGAACCCGGGTCTGCTCCGGTCGCGCCTGGGCAAAGAGCGCTTTCACCCGCCGGGCCTCCTTTTTCGGTAGATGACCCTTGACGGCCAGATCGCGGAGCCGGGGAGTGAGTGAACCCCAGGCAACGCCGTGAGCCGTTTGAGCAGCGGCAATGAACGCTTCGGTCAAATCTATCGTCGGGGTGAGCTTGGGTCCGAAGTGTCGTCGGTACTTGGCGTATTTCGCTTGCGAAGCAAAGGGAATGAACGGACGCCACCACCATTGCACATCGTGGTTCCCCGGAATCGCGAACACCGGTGCGGTTCGCTCGAGTTCCCGCACAAAGAGTCTGGCCGCCTGAAACTCGCCGTGGCGGGCACGCAAAGTGAGATCGCCAGTAATGACCGTGACGTCCGGTTCTAGATCGGGCACCAGGTTTTCGACCGCGGCGATCTTGTGGAGGTCGGCCACATCACCGAAGTGCGGATCGGACACATGAACGATACTAAAGCTCACGCTCTCTCCTCATCGCTGCCACAGGCTCATCGCGCGGCGCACAACCATGTTGCTCAACACGTACCACATCAACACTCCAACCATTCCGACAATCCGCACCCGCTCGTCGAGCGGAACCGGTATGAATACGTAGAGGCCCATGGCCAAGCTCGACAGGGCAGCGACGAGCCGCGCCGTTCTCCGCGCCCGCTTGTCGATCGTCGTGAGGCATGTCTTGCACAACTGGCCCAGAGGCAGCTCCACCGGGCGGTGGCAGCGTGGACATTCATGCTCAACTAAGCCTGCGACTAACGGCGTCTGCGAACTCAAACGTCGAAGCATTACCTCCCAAGTCCCTCGTCGTTTGGGCCCCTTCGCGGATCGTCTCCTCGAGCGCCGTCCGAATACGAGTCGCCTTTCCCTGTTCATCAACGTGATCGAGCATCATGCACGCCGCAAGGATGAGCGCAGTCGGGTTGGCGATCCCCTGGCCTGCGATGTCGGGTGCAGAACCATGCACGGCCTCGAATAACGCCACGTCCTCCCCGATGTTCGCTCCCGGCGCCATGCCCAAGCCCCCGATGAGTCCCGCCATCAGATCACTCAGAATGTCACCGAACATATTGGTCGTCACGATGACGTCGAATTGTGACGGGTCGAGCACGAGCTTCATCGCGCAAGCGTCGACGATCACGTCATCCACGTCGATCCTACCCTTGTATTCTTCTGCGACCTCCCTGCCAACGTCGAGAAACAAGCCGCTCACAGCCTTCAGGATATTGGCTTTGTGACAAATCGTGACTCGCTGGCGCCCGTGGGCAATGGCGTATTCAAACGCGAACCGCACGGCTCGTTCACATCCCAAGCGGGTCACAATAGCCGTCGATTGCGCCACCGCCTTGCGATCATCACCCACCGGTATGGTGATCTCAAATCCAACGTACAGCCCTTCGGTGTTTTCCCGCACCAGCACGATATCGACATCGTCGTAGCGTAGACCCGGGACCATGGACTTGACGGGACGGACGTTCGCAAACAACGCAAACTCTCTTCGCAACGCCACGTTGACCGATCGAAAGCCCGTCCCAACCGGCGTGGTCAGCGGCCCTTTGAGGGCGAGCCGAGTGCGGCGAATGCTTTCGACGGTGCCGTCGGGTAACGGGTTGCCCTCCGACTCGAGCGCGGTGACACCTCCCACTTGCTCGTCCCAATCAAACGATGCACCCACAGCATCGAGCACGCGCAACGTGGCCTCGGTGACCTCCGGCCCAATGCCATCTCCTCGAATGAGCGTGGCCGGAAGACTCACTAGAGTACCGGTGCCAGCGTTTCCAAGGCTTGTCGCAGAGCCGTCCATGGGTCAGAACCGGTACCGGTCACGACGGAACGCCACCAGACGTCGCCCAACCGCACTTCCACCAGCACCATCGTGAGCTCGGCACGCCCGGTGCCGTCGGGCTCGCGATAAAACAAGAGGCTGGCCGGCACCAAAGAGAGACGATCACCAACCGCTCCGGTCAGCGAACGCATCTGGCTTCTCAGCGGATCGGGGATCTTCGCAAGGTTGTGCCGGAGAATGGCGGTGGCCATGCGGTCGGGGTCGACGAGGATCCCGGGCGCTCCCCGCGCCACTCGCCGCAGTTCGGCCGGGAGCACCCACATCACTTCCGGCGTTCGTTCGATCAGAGCCGCCGCCAGAAGACTGTCGGCAACCGCGAGGGCGGAATCTCGGGGCGATAACACGTCGTCCCACTCGAGGTCGGCTTCGCCGAGTATCATCGTCAGCGGATAGACGACGACCTCGACTCCAGCCATCGAACTGACGGGCAGCGGTAGGGCTGGAGCGGGCGTGTCGGCACCTTGCGGTACGCTGCAACCGAGTGCCACAAGTGCACCCCAGAGACCGGCATGTTTTTTTGCTACGATAAGCTGATCCGGCACGCAAGTTCTCTCAATGATCCCACTCAATAATGAAACGATTTGGCTTTCGATGGTGGACCCCACCAGCGGGGTAAGGCGGCGGGCTAGCTGCCAAGGGTGAGGCCTCCGTCTACCAAGATAACCTGTCCCGTCACATGGCGGGCGTCGTCCGAGCAGAGAAAAGCGACGACACGAGCGACGTCTTCGGGTTCGGCGACCCGCCCCAGGATGGCACTCTTCTCGGCCCTTTCCAAGACCTCGCGGGGTAGCTTGCCGAGTGCCTCCGTGCGGATGAACCCCGGAGCGACGGCATTGACGTTGACGTTCGACGCCCCCAACTCCACGGCCGCCGATCGGGTCAACCCAAAGAGCGCAGACTTGCTAGTGGCGTAGTTGACGATGCCAAAGCCGGGTCGGAGCGCGAGATGGGACGCGATGTTCACGATCTTGCCGTAGTGCTGGGTTCGGAACGCCGGCGCAACCGCACGCGTACAGTTGAATGCGCCCGTGACGTTGGTGTCGAGAACATCGTGCCACGCCTCATCTGAGAGACGCCACAATGCTCCGTCGTGGGCAATACCGGCGTTGTTGACGAGAAAGTGTACGCCGCCCAGCTCCGCCTGGGCGGCGTCGACAAACGATTCAATCTTTTCCCGGTCCCGAACGTCACAGCGGGCGCTGAACACCTGCACGCCCTGCGCCCGCAACGCCGTCTCGGTGAGGAGCGCTTGCTCGAGGATGTCCCTACCGGGAAGCTCGACGTAATTGAACGCCACATGGACACCGCGGCGGGCAAATTCGAGGCCGATCGCCCGACCGAGGCCCGTGGCGCCTCCCGACACGACGGCCACTTTGCCATTCATCGATGGCGGCTCCGTCGATGCTTTCTCCGGCTGCTCGACCAGCATCGAGCCCGAGGCGCCTTTTTTCGCCGACGCACTCCACGGGCTCGGATCAGATCCGTAGGGAATGGCTATCTCGTTCTGTTAAAGGCGCTTCGAACGTAGTTGGCGGATCGAGCTTGGGAAAGGGCTCGTGACCGGGGCCCGTCAGGAATTGAGCCCCATTCCCCACCGCATGAGGCTCACGGGCGGTGGTGAGGTCCTCGAATGCCCGACTCGCGGTCAAGCCGTACTCCCTGGGTTGGCGCCGGAGGTGTTCGAGACAAGGCGGTGACACTCCTCATCGCTCAGCACCCGATCCGCGCCCTTGGCGGCTTCGAAGAGACGCTTGCACAGCTCTTCGTCGGTGGGATCGTAGCCGTGTTCGGCGAGCCACCATCTGACGTTGGACAAGCCCGACACCGGTGAGATATCGATGCGTTGTCGCGCACCAAACGACGCAGCCGGGACGCTCGAGTACACACGATCGGCCAGCCAGGTATCGCCCTTGCGCCGTGCCTTGATGATTGCGGCTGCGTGCACGCCCGTCCCGGTTCGAAAAGCGTCCCTACCCATGACCGGGTAGTTGGCCGGCAGCGGAACTCCGATCGTTGACGCAGCAAGTTCACAATACTCCCTCAACGCCGACACATCGTGCTTGTGGGCGCCCAACAGACGCAGATTGACGATCAGGAGATCCATCTCTGCGTTTCCCACGCGTTCGCCCACACCGAGCGCCGTCGCGTGCACCCGATCCACCCCCGCTTCGATCGCCGCCAGGCAGTTGATGACACCCATACCGCGATCGCGATGTCCGTGCCAGTCGAGTTTGACGTCTTCGCCCGAGGGCGCGATCACTTCGTCGCGGATGAATTTCACGAGCCGACGAACGCCCGACGGTATGGCGTGTCCCACAGTGTCCGCCAAACACAACCGGCGTGCACCCCACTGAATCGCATTGCCGTAGAGTGCCTTTAGCGTCTCCGGTCGCGCGCGTGTCGTATCTTCGGTGACATACATGACCGGAAGCCCTTCGCTCACCGCAAACGTTACCGCCTCCTCGCTCACTTTCAGCATGCGATGGAGCGTCCAGTCCTCAGCGTACTGACGAATCGGGGAGGAACCGATGAACGTGGCGGCTTCGATCGGAATGCCGACTTCTTGCGAGATCTCGACGATCGGTTTGACGTCGGCGATAACCGTTCGGGCGGCACAATTGGGCACAATGGGAAGTTTTTGTTCGGCGATCTCGCGGGCCAACGCCCGCACCGATTCGACGGCTCGTGGACCGGCGCCCGGAAGTCCGATGTCCGCGGCCACGATGCCCAAATCCGCCATCAGATGTAGGAGACGCTTTTTTGCTTCGAGGTCGGGATCGATGGCTGACGGCGATTGAAGGCCATCGCGCAGCGTTTCGTCGTTGAGGTCAACCTTCACGCTCGACCAGTCGACGTCTCCGCTCGCATTCCAGTCGTAGATGAGATCGGTTTCTTCCATCGCTCGAAGGATGCTCGGAGGGTCAGGGAGCGTCAAGCACGTCTACCGCTACGGTGCGTCGTCGATTTCGGCGCCGGCGGCAATCAACCGCGTGCCCGTCCGGCCCACCACCTCCGTTCGGTCGCCGACCAAGACCTGCTCGAGGTTGGAATCTTGGACGCGAGCCGCGCGGCCGATGATCGCCTCCTTGATCACGCTGCCACGCACCACCGCCCCTTCCTCTATAGTAACGTTTGGTCCAATCGTACACTCGTCCAAGTCGACATCTTGGGCAATCCGGACAGGATCCACAATGACCACACCATCGGGAACGCTCGGTCGCATCGCCCGACCGTTTTCCAATAAGTGCCGATTGGTCTCCAGGACGGTCTCCAGCTTGCCGCAATCATACCAACCGCCCACCTCCGCGGTTTTGATCTTGCACCCTCGATCGATCATGTACTGAAACGCGTCGGTGAGATACCACTCGCCTTTGTTCTGAGGCCGTGCCAACGTATCCTGAATGCCGTCAAACAACGTTTTCCAATCTCGCACATAGTACAGGCCGATGTTTGCCAACTTCGATATTGGATCGGAGGGTTTTTCCACGATGCGGATCATGTTCCCTTGATCGTCGGTGACGACCACACCGAACCGCTGGTAATCTTCGACCTCCTTCACCCACATGACGCCGTCGGCATCGACGCGATTGACCAACGTTAGGTCGGCATCAAAGAGGGTATCGACGAAAATAATCAACACCGGGCCATCGACGTACGGTTTTGCCAAGTTGATCGCGCCGGCGGTGCCGTCTTGCACGACCTGCTCCACGAACCGCGACGGCAGACCGTAATTCTTCGTAACGTGGGATTCGACCTGGTCCTTCAAATGACCCGTGATGAAGATGAGCTCCTCGATATCGAGACCGTCCAACTTGTCGATCACGTAGTCCATGACCGGCCGACCCGCGACCCGTATTAGCGGTTTGGGCACATGATTGGTCAGCGGAAGTAGACGGGTGCCTTTTCCCGCAACAGGAATGACAACCTTCACCTAGGCCCTCCCGTACCGATCCTCGAGTCGAACCACATCGTCAAGCTCCGGGGTGGAGACTTCGAGCAGATCACTCGAGACGATCGCTTCCATCTGATGAACGGTGCCTGGCGTAATGTGGTACCGCTCTCCCTCTCGCATCCGGCGTTCCGTCAATTCGCCGTCGACCTGTACTCGAAACACGATTTCGCCGCTGAGTAGGTAAATCGTTTCGTCTTTTTTTTCGTGGTACTGGAGGCTCAAGAGATGGCCCGGATCGATGTGAAGGATCTTGCCGACGTAGCGATCGGTCTTTGCCCAGATCAACTCGTAGCCCCACGGCTTTTCAACGCGATGCGGTAGTTCCATTATTTCCTCTAGTCTGCCGGCTCAGAAATGTAGGGCGAGCGAGGACGGCGTCGTCACACATGCCCGGACGCACAATCCGCAACCGACACAACCTTCCGGTCGAATGACCGGTCGGCCTCCGTCGTCGAGCGCCAACGCCTCGGTGCCCACGGGACATGCGTCCGCACACACTCCACATTCGGTGCCGTCGAAGGCGATGCAACGCTCCGAGATCAACTCGAGGCTCGCCATGTGGTATCCGGACCATCCGGCTTCGGGAACGGTCAAGGCCGCGGTCGGACACGCCTGCGCACAGGGCATGTCGTCGCACACGATGCACGGCTGGAGTTTCGCATCGATCATCGGCGTGCCCGCGGCCAGACCGCCTGAGGTGGGCACCTTCACGATTGCCTGGACCGGACATACGGGGAAACAGTCACCGCACCGAGTGCATGCCGCAATGAACGCGATCTCATCCAGGGCACCCGGCGGGCGCATATACCGTTTCTGAATCACGCGCCTCTCCGCGTGACGGCCGATCTCACTCATCACGCGGCCCACGGTCGTTCGAAAGAACGCCCGCCGGTCTCCGCTATCCTGTCTTAGAAAATCGGTTGGAAGCTGATCAGCCAACGGAAACCCACTCTCTCGCCGCCCGGAATACGCTCATGTGCTAAGTCCGGTTCTGAGACAAAGAAAGGAAACTCGACCCGAACGGGAAAGTCGATATCCCCGATGCGTAAGCCAATACGAACTCCAATGCCGGCATCCGACACCGGCGACGCTCCATTCCCGAACGTCGAGACCACGGCCAGCGTATCGACGACGGCGCCATCACCGAACCCGACGATCGACGCGCTGCGAAACACGCCGCGCGGCCTGGTGATCAAGACTTTTTCCAACTCGAGTGTCCCGCCAACCATCCATCGGCCGCCAATGCCGGGACGGAAACCCCGCAGGTTACCGTTGCCCGGCGAGTGGTACACGACATTGCTGCCCGCCAAGGGCGCACCCTGCGTGCGCACGAGTGGATTGCCGAGCGTTTCGTACGGATCCGCCCCATCCACGGGGATTCGACGTTGCAACACGGGGGGGTCGTCCGCCAAGTACGCTCCGGCGAAAGCACGAACACCCAACACGAACGGTCCAACCGGTTTGCGAAGACTTCCACTCGCCGTGACGCGACCGAACGGCTTCGGGTCCGTCGTGCGACCACCCGGTTTCGCATACGTCAGTCCTACGCGATAGTCCAGTCGCACTCGCCACTCGCCGTGCCACGCGGAAAACCTAAGATCGTCGAGTCGTCCGGCTTCAACGGTACCCGCATTCTCCCACAACGTGCGTTCCAGATAGTTGGTCTCTGCCGTAGCCACCCATTGCGCCGACCAAGCGCTGTAACGCGAGTGCGAGGAGGGTACCGCACCGCCGTGGGTTTCCCCGAAAACGACGCGCGCTCCGACCGTGCCGTCCTGAGACCACAGCTCCAACGACTGCGTTGCATCGCTGCTGTTCAGAAACCAGGGATTTTCCCACTTGAGATACCCATCCACCACGTCGCCGACGGTAGCGTGCTCGACTCCAAAAAATCCACGACTCAGCCACGCGGTGATTCTGTCAGTGCGCCCATGAATACTCCGAAGGCGGATTGCCAAGGTGACATCGGTCGCGTCGTTCCACCAGGCCGCCGGCGCGAGGGCATACACGCGGCGGTCACCGACCGTCGGTTCGCTGAAAAACGAATCGAATCGCAACGCCGAAGTGCTTTGACCCGAAAGCGACCCCGGCGCGAGCCCAAGGCCGACCAATAAGATTCCCAGAGAAAGGCGCAAATGCATCCCCACAATTTCCAAACGTCGCGCGAAAGGTACGCGGCCCTGCCCCACCGCACCACCAGGTTTCAGGTTATGGGTTTCCGTCGATTTGAGTGCCGGATGCCTGTTTGTCGCCACCGATAGGGCCAAATCGACCGGTAGGCGTCACCATTTCCCCGTTTGGTCAGAGCCGAGCCTGCCCACCCCGACGCCGGGTTACTATTAGGCATGATATGGCTGATAACCCTGGCGGCGCTCCAGTTGCAGATCCCGGAACCCGTCGGTTTTGTGAACGACTTCGCCAACGTGATCCACGACCGCGACGAGCGGGCGATGAGTATCCTCATCGACGAGGTGCGCCGGCAATCGCGCGGCGAGATCGTCGTCGTCACCCTCCGCGACCTCGACGGCCGGGAGCCGATGGACGTTGCGCGAGACATCGGACGGGAGTGGGGCGTAGGCGGCATGGGGGGCGCCGGCGATCCGGCTCGCAATGCCGGCGTGGTCCTCCTCCTGAAACCCGGACGGAGGCCTGGAGACGGCAATTCGGATCTCTTCATCTCCA
>JAPULP010000052.1 GCA_027294815.1 Gemmatimonadota bacterium
GGCATCTTGCTGGAGCACCTTCCGTTGGTGCACGGACGTGTGACCGGCATCGTGAGTCGCGGTGGGTCGTTACACGCGGTTTGGATGATGACTCATCGCAAGCAAAACCCGCTGTACGAGCACTTCGATGAGCTCCTGGAGATCCTGCGAGAGTACGACGTAACCGTGTCACTGGGTGACTCGCTCCGACCTGGCTCGATCGCCGATGCGAGCGACAAGGCACAATTTGCCGAGTTGGAAACACTCGGTGAACTCACCCGGCGAGCCTGGGAAAGAGATGTCCAGGTGATGGTCGAGGGCCCGGGCCACGTTCCGTTGGACCAAATCGAAATGAACGTCCGCAAGGAAAAGGAGATTTGCTCCGAAGCGCCCTTCTACACTCTAGGGCCGCTCGTAACCGACATCGCGCCGGGATACGACCATATCACAAGCGCCATTGGTGCGGCGTTGATAGGTTGGCATGGCGCCGACATGCTGTGTTATGTGACCCCCAAAGAACACCTGGGGCTCCCGAACGCGGACGACGTGCGAGAAGGTGTGATTGCATACAAGATCGCCGCCCACGCAGCAGACGTTGCCCGTGGCCGTCCACATTCGCGCGACCGTGACGATGCGCTCTCCCGGGCCCGGTATGCGTTCGACTGGAACGAGCAGTTCAGATTATCGCTCGATCCCGAACGTGCCCGCGAATATCACGACGAGGCTCTTCCGGCGGAGTATTTCAAGAGCGCCGAGTTCTGCGCCATGTGCGGACCGAAGTTCTGCTCCATGCATCACAGCCGCACGATCGACGAGATGCTGGCGGAGTTTGCGGCGGAGGCGGGAACAGAGCCGGCTAAAATTGTCGGGTAAGGCGGCGAGACATGCCAGCTACTGTCCTCACAGTGTCGCAGTAGTGCATGCTCACTCTAAGCAGTTGGATGACCGTAAGTTACTGTAATTCAACGTAGTAGACGATTTCCACACAGAATCTGGAAATGTAGAAAACCCTGTTGACTTGTTGGTACAGGCCTCCCGGACGGCGGTTCGGTGTGCCATGTTTCGATGAGCTATGGGCAAGTCTGCAGCATCCAAAAACCCGCTCCTGCTCGCCAACGACGCCGCGCTCGAGGCATTCGTCGGCGATCTGCAGGAGCAGGATCGCGTCGCTCTCGACACCGAAGCAGCGTCCTACCACCGGTACGTCGATCGGATTTATCTCATTCAGATCAGCTCTGAATCGAGTACCGCGCTCGTCGATCCGCTGGCGGTGAGCAACGTCAAACCTGTCGGCCGGCTGCTGTCCGATCCTGAAGTCGAGGTTGTTTTTCACGATGCGGACTACGACCTGCGGGTCTTGGACCGGGACTATGGTTTCCGCGCGAAGCGGTTATTCGACACACGGATCGCGGCACAACTCTTGGGTGAGCCGTCGGTGGGACTGGGTCCCCTGCTGGAGAAGTACTTCGGCGTCAAGGTAAACAAGAAAATGCAGCGGGCCGACTGGTCGAGACGCCCTCTCACTGCCGAGATGATCTCATATGCGGCGTCGGACACCGCATACCTCCTCGCGCTGCGTGACGAACTTTCCGGGCGTTTGGACAAGGCAGGACGGCTGCCATGGGCCGAGGAAGAGTTCAAACGATTGGAGTCCATTCGTTGGACGTCCAACAGCAATAACGGGCAGGCGTTCCTTCGCATCAAAACGGCGAAGACCCTTCCACCCAAGTCGCTCGCTGTACTCAAAGCGGTGCACGAGTGGCGGGAGGAAAAAGCAGCGAGCCTCGACCGTGCACCGTTTCGGGTGTTGGGCAACGAAGCGCTCTTAGCGCTCGCTCGGTCAGCGCCCACGACCATCAGGCGCCTTCGGTCGTTGGGTGGTGTGCCCACCGCGCCGGCGCGGCGTTATGGCAACGAGTTAGTTCAGGCGGTCCAAAAAGGTTTGGATACACCTGCCGAGAAGTATCCGAAGGTCGAGCGACCCAGGCGTCCAAAACTGTCGCGGATGGCACAGCAACGAGTGGAGCGACTCAAGGCCCTCCGAAAACGTGCTGCGGTAGACTTGGGGATCGAAGTCGGGGTCCTTTGTCCAAACGGGACACTACACGCGATTGCCGTAGCAGGGCCGACCAATGCCAAAGAGTTGAAAAAGATTCCGGACGTAAAGCGTTGGCAGTGTGATGCCCTCGGCCCCTCTGCAGTGCTGGAAGCCGTAAACGGCGGTGGGGGGAGCGAGAAGTAACGAGATCAATGCCCCATGAACGAGCGCACCTTCGGATCGATCCTCTCCGGCGTCCAAAACGGTTCCCACACTAATTCAACTTCGACATTCGTCACCCCATCCAACATACGCGCGGTCTGATCTACCTCTTCCATGATTTGCGGGCCGACAGGACAACCGGGTGACGTAAGAGTCATCTTGATATGGACGTTGCCTTCTTCCATCTCTACGTCGTAGACCAATCCCAAGTCGATGATGTTCAACCCGATCTCCGGGTCCTTCACCTGCCGTAGCGCCTTGCGTACTGCATCTGCATCGATCATGTCTATCTCCTCATCGCTGCTTCGAAAGTTACTCCTTCTTCGCCGGTGAGTCCATGGAGGCGATGCAATGTTCTCCGTCGCATCCGATCCGTCGACGACGGAGCGCCACCCATGAGTACACCCGATCGGCCAGCAACATTGCTCCCGGCAAACGGAACAGCGCGCGTGGCAGCCATCCCCATGCAGTATATCTCAGGATCTCTCGCACCGCGTTGGCACCTTCGAACACGGTGCTATCCGGTTGCACCAGGTGCATCGCTCTCTCGAGCTCGGCTACGGATTTGCCGGTCATGGCCACCGCGCGCTCGTCCTGTAACGGCAACAGCTCAATGCGGTCGGCGCCCCCGCCCCATTTCTTGAACCGCGACGCCCACCGGCGGCAGAACGCGCACTCGGCGTCATAAATAATGGACGGGATTTCTCCCTCAACAACGGGCCGTTCCACCGAGCGAATCCAAGAGGCGACATGATCGTTCCCGTAAGCGCACGGCTGTGTCGGCAAGCTTTCCGCGCACTTCCTTTAACCGCGTAATCGAGCGTCGGGTCCGTGGAGCGTACACACGATTGGTCAACAGCACCACGAAGAGGTTGCGAGACGGATCAATCCAAATCGAGGTTCCCGTAAAACCACCATGCCCGTAGGCTTCAGGAGACAATAGGGTCCCGGTGTTCTCGCTTGTGGTCGTGTCGTTTATCTCCCACCCAAGCGCACGGTTCCCGGGTCCTGGCCTCGTGAATGTCTCCACTGTTGCCGCCGTGAGTAAGCGGGCTGCGTTTCCGACCGAGCCACGCCCGAGATACCATTGTGCGATTCGAGCTAGTTCCCGGCCGGTGCTGTACAGTCCTGCGTGTCCCGATACCCCGTTCAAGCGTGCCGCGTTTTGATCGTGTATGACGCCCTGAATCGGGTGGCCGCGCCATCTGTTGATCGGCGCGGCGCGGGTGCGTTGTTCGCGGGGAAGGTTATAACGGGTTTGCGTGAGACCCAATGGTGTATACAACTCGCGCCTCACAAAAACATCCAACGATGTTTCCGAAACGGCTTCTACCAACCAACCGAGAAGCATCGCGTTGAGGTCGCTGTACTCCACGCGGCTTCCCGGTCGCCACCGCAAACGCTCCGACATCACCGCCGCGCGCGCGTCTGCGGCGTTGTCTGTAAGGGTATTCAGTGGCAGAAACGCTCGTAGGCCGGACGTGTGATTCAATAGATGGCGAACCGTAACGGCATCTTTCCCATCCCCGACGAACGCGGGGAGGTACTCGCTGACGGGACGGTCGAGCTGAATGAGACCCCGCTCGTATAGGAGCATGACTGCTGGGGTCGTCGCGATGACTTTTGTCAGGGATGCCAGGTCGTAGAGTGTCGAATCGGGCGATGGCGTTGCAGCCGTGTCCGACCACGTCAGGCCCCCGTAGCCCTTTGCCACAAGCACCGTGTCAGCCATCCCAATCATCACCACCGCACCCGGGTATGCCCCTTGGCGAATTCCGTCCCTGACGATGGTATCGATCTCGGCCACGGGATGTGTTTGGGTGACAACAAGGATCGCTAGGAGATACGTCATACCGGGCGCTAGTGGCTCCGGGGGCCGGGGCCGGGGCCGGGGCGGGGGCGGGGCCCCTTGAGCGATCCTGGAGGGAGCGAGTACAACAGCATCGCCGTGCGGCGGTCGCGGCTGGTGAGGTCGTGCACCGAAGTCGTCGGATACATCACGTCTCTCGGCTGATCCGAGTGACCCAGGCCGAGCAGATGACCAATCTCGTGTAGGGCCACGGTTTCGATTGCGTCGGTCGTGAACGGCCGGCCCAAATAGGAGTGGGTGGCGAGCGTAAGGGTTCCGCTCTGCAAATGGCCGTCGCTGCGCCAAACGAGATCGGCCTGACCCGCTCGCTGCATGTCAAAGGACTCGACCCAGCGGACGGTCACGTCGGCGTTTTCCCTGGTTCGGACGAACTCGAATCGGACCTGAAGGCCACCCACGCGGCGCCAACGCATGAAGGCATCTCGCACCGCCCGTCCGATGGCCGCGGTGTACCCCGCGACGACGGCGGGCTCGAAATAGACTAGAAGGGGGTCGCGCTCGCGCTCGACCCAGCGCCTGAGAATCGAATCAGATTCGGCCAATAGATATGTGTCCTGGCCTGCGATGGCCCGCAGCGCGGCCTGCCGCGCCTGTTCCGATCGTCGTGAGGGCAGGGACACCTCGACGCTCCCGCCCATGTCCGCCCCGCCGGACGAGAGCGTGTCCGAGGCGATCCCGTCGTCCGCCGCGACCCGCCTCCCCAGGTTGAACGCGATGGCCGTGGCGACTGCAAGGACTGTTAGGAGCAGGAGTCGGTGCATCGTCGGAATATTCCATCCTTCTTGACCATTCGCTACCAAGCGTGGCTAGCATCGGAACACCTAGTCTTCTATGATTCACGCTTTTGCACACCCATGCGGTGCCTGCGGTCACTGGAAATGACCCACTAGGCGTCGGTCTTTTGGTCCGGTAGAGTGGAGGTTTTTGTTTGACAGCCCTGGCGCGTTTCGTTGTCCGATTCCGGTTTCTCATAATCGCGTTATGGGTCCTCGTGGCAGCTCTGGCCATACCTCGTGCGGCCCGCGTTGACGAGGTTCTCCGCACCGAGGGCCGGTCGTTGCGGCCCACCGAGGCCCAGCGGGTCACCCAGATCATGTTGGACAGTTTCGACCGGCCAACTGTCAATTTCATGGCTGTCGTCATTTCTGGCCCCATTCCCATAGACAGTCAGCCTTATCGTAACATCGTCGAGACGCTTGGTTTGGCGGCTGAAGGAGAGCCGTATATAGACCATGTTGTTTCCTATCTTAGGGCGCCCGACCCATCGATGGTCAGCGACGACAAGCGGACCACCGTATTTCTGGCCACCATCCACAGCGATTTCGCGTCGAACCCCGCGAGTCTTACGCTGGAGTTTCGAGCGCGTCTCAATCGTACGCTCGCCCGGCTGCCGGGTGCGGAGGAATACGAGGTGCTGGTGACCGGAGGACCCGCCCTCGATTTCGACGTTCGCACAGTGACCTCCGAAGACGCCAAGCGAAACGAGTTGATCACCCTCATACCGATCGCGGGAGTGCTGGTTCTCGCCTTCGGGGCCATCGTAGCGGCCGTCCTGCCGATCATCGTGGGCGTCTTCGCGATCTCCTGTTCACTCGCCGCGGTGCACATCGCCAGCACGTTCCACGAAATGTCCGTCTTTGTGCTGACCATCGTGACGATGGTCGGCCTAGCGGTCGGCATCGACTATTCGCTTCTGGTCGTCAATCGGTTTCGAGAAGAAATGAACCGGGGCCAGAGTCCGCGGGAGGCCGCAATACGTACCATGTTGACGGCCGGACAGGCGGTGGTAACCAGCGGGCTCATCGTGATCGTCGGGTTTGGAACGCTCCTGTTGACGCCGATCATCGAAACGCGCTCGGTAGGCATCGGTGGCCTCATCGTCGTAACAGTGTCGGTCTTGTTGACCGTCACATTGCTTCCCGCCTCGCTCGCCATCATGGGGCGGACCATTGATTGGCCCAACTGGCTGGCGCGGCGTCTGGCGTGGTATCACAAACCAACCGCTTGGGAGCGATGGGCACGTTGGTTGTCACAACACCCATGGCGGGCATTGACCATCAGCATGGTGGTGGTGGGATCCATCACGTGGCCCTTGTTTTTCATCAAGATCGGGCTGCCAACGAGGGATTGGTTTCCCAGCGGCACCGAATCCACGGTGGGCGCAGAGTTAATTGAGCGCGAGATCGGATCGCGTGGCGCCCTGCTTCCCGTCCGCATGACCCTCCAGTCGTCCGACCGATTGGTCAGCTCAACATATCTGAATGCGTTGCGGCGTCTCTCCGATTCCATTCTCGCCGACCCACGGGTCTCGACCGTCCGCGGCCCGGCCAACATCCGGCCGGGCATGTCGCGCATTGCGTACTTGGGTCTTTACGGCGACCTGAAACGCGCGCGCGAGCGTTACCCCGACTTCTTCGACACGTACGTTTCTCCCGACGGACGGACGGCGTTGATGGATGTGACGCTGGCTGACACGACGTCGTACACCGGAGCAATGGATGTCGTGCGGCGGCTTCGGGGGCTCGCGGACGGCGGCGTGGGTGGGCTCGAATCCGTTGAGATCTTGGTGGGGGGGTTCATAGCCTCGAGCCTCGATTTGCAGGAGGACCTGCTCGAGCAGCTTCCCATCGTGATCGGGCTCGTGCTGGCAATCACGGCTATCATGTTGTTGATCGCGTTCCGGTCGATTTTGGTCTCGATCAAGGCGGTCGTGATGAATTCCCTGTCCGTCGCGGGCGCGTTCGGACTGTTGGTGCTCGTGTTTCAGGAGGGGATAGGCGGCGGACTGTTCGGGCTATCGGGCGGCACCGAAGCCGTGTACGTCGTGACGCCAGTGCTCGTGTTCGCTTTGGTCTTCGGGTTGAGTATGGACTATGAGGTCTTCTTGTTATCAAGAATGAAGGAGGCCTTCGACCGTACGCACAAGAACGATTTGGCCACGATGGAGGGACTGAGCGTCACCGCATCGGTCATCACGAGCGCGGCGGCTATCATGATCATCGTCTTCGGCACTTTTGCTTTTTCGCGAGTGCTCGCTGCGCAAATGATGGGGTTCAGTCTGGCTGTGGCCGTGTTACTGGATGCCACGCTGATTCGCATGGTGATGGTGCCGGCGGTGATGCACATTGCCGGTCGATGGAATTGGTGGCCGGGAGTACGATTGCCCGCCGATCCCGAACGCGGCATCGAATAAATCTCTGCTCCTACCCGACTGTGTTCGACACCAAACGCAACCCGACACCCAACGACCAACCACGCAGGTCAAAATGCCATGCGTCGACGCGGTTAGCTGTTCGTGGGTCCTTGAGCGGTTTGTACTGCAACCACTCGCGACGCATCCCGATCCACCTCCCCGCCTCGAGCAGCAATTGTTTATCGGCCGACACCAAATGTGCCATCGGTTCGCCGTTGTAGTTGTGACGGTGAAACCAGAGGCCACCGTCGAGTGCGTGGATCATCCCCTCCCGCCGCTTTGCGAACTCCAGGATTTGACTCACTGCTTCGCTTCCAACCAATTCGGTCCGATGCCGACATCGACGACGAGTGGCACTGTCAACGAACCTGCGGCGGCCATCTCACAGCGGACTATCGCAGCTACTTCATCGGCATGGGCTGTTGGTGCTTCCAATACCAGCTCGTCATGCACTTGGAGCAGGATGGCCGCTCCGCGATCGGCCTCTTTCAACGCCCGGTCCAGATTGATCATGGCGATTTTGATGAGATCTGCCGCGGAGCCTTGGATCGGCGAGTTCATGGCCGTGCGTTCACCGAATGATCTCACGTTGAAGCTCTTATCCTTCAATTCCGGGATGTAGCGTCGGCGTCCAAAAAGTGTTTCCACAAAGCCTTTCTCTCTGGCGCGTGCTATGGTACTGTCGAGAAAGGTGCGTACTCCCGCGAAGCGCTCGAAATACTTCGCGATGAAATCCTTCGCCTCGTCTTGCGATATGTCGAGCTGCCGGGCCAACGCAAAGGGTCCTTGACCGTAGATAGTGGCGAAGTTGATGGTCTTTGCACGCGCACGCATCTCTCCCGTAACGTCACCGACGTCCACGTCGAAGATGACCGCAGCCGTTTCCCTGTGAATGTCGCCGCCGCGTTCGAACGCGTCGATGAACGCCGCGTCGTCAGACATGTGAGCCAATACGCGCAGCTCGATCTGTGAGTAGTCCGCAGCGATGAACACGCAACCATCTGCGGGAACGAAACAACGCCTAATCTCTCCGCCGCGCAGCGTGCGAATGGGAATGTTCTGCAGGTTGGGGTCGGACGACGACAAACGACCGGTTGCCGCTCCGGTTTGGTGGAAGCTCGTGTGGACGCGCTTGGTGGTCGGATTGATACTGCGTGGCAGGGCGTCGACGTACGTGGAACGCAACTTGGTCAACTCCCGATACTCCAAGAGCGCCTTCGGCAATTCGAACCCCATCCCCGCGAGTTGCGCCAAGACGTCCGCATCAGTCGACGCCCCCGTCTTCGTTTTCTTGATGACCGGAAGCTGGAGCTTTTCGAAGAGAACATGACGAAGTTGCGGCGTGCTATTGATATTGAAGTCGGTGCCCGCCTCTTTGTGAATGTTTTGCTCCAAAGTCTGGAGTTCGTCGCGGAATCGACCTGACAACACAGCAAGGCGGTCGGCGTCGAGCGTGATTCCGAACCATTCCATCTCGACCAGCACACTGATCAACGGGATCTCGATTTCTTCGAGCAACCTTTGGAGTCCCGTGGAGGCGAGCTGCGGAGCAAAATGATCCTGCAGCGCGCGGACGGCGGCGGCGTACTGCCCCGCGTACTCAGCGGCGTCGGATACCGGAACCTCAGCGAATGGGCGCGCCGTTTTGCCTTTCCCCACGATCTCTTCGTAGGCGGGCACCGGCAAGCCGAGGTGTTCGACGGAGAGAGCGCTCAGAGCATGAGACCGCTTTCCCGGATCCAACAAGAAGCTCGCAATCATGGAGTCGTACCGGATTCCCCGCAGCTCCACACCCGCCGTTCGTAGACGAAGCCAATCACGCTTGAGGTTGTGGCCTGCTTTGGTTACGTGGGGGTCCTCCAGCATCTCCTTCAAAGGGATCATGCCGGGATCGGCGAGCGGTGGAGCGTTGAACGGAGCAGTGGTATTGAGCAGGTCGCCGTCAGGCGCGCGATGCCGCAAGGGGACGTACCAAGAACGATCGCCGCTTACCGAAATCGCCAGGCCGTCCAACCCGCCACCACGAGCATCACCAAACGGACCATGCGTACTGATCGCAATCAAGTCCGAGCTGCGCGCCTGCTCTACCAATTCTCCGATCTGTGACATCGATGACAGAGCGGTGCAGGTGATGCGGACGCGTTCGGTTGTCGTGCCGCCGACTTTGTCGATCAGGGTATGGAATTCGAGCTCGGTGAACAGCGTTCGTAAGACGGCAGCGTCGGTTTCCTGCGTTCGAAAGGCGTCGAGATCCAGTTCCACGGGCACGTCGCACTGGATCGTCACCAAGTCACGGCTCAGCGTGGCCGCGTCCGGTTCGTTTTGTAACGCTTCCCGGGCACGTTTGCCTGTCACCTCACCCGCCCGTTGCAGAATCGCATCGAGATCACCAAAATCCTCGAGGAGCTGCCGCGCGGTCTTGTCGCCGATTCCCTTTACTCCCGGGACGTTGTCCGACGAGTCTCCGACCAAGGCCAGGTAGTCGATCACCCTCTGCGGCGGTACACCCAAGCGGTTCGCCGCGTTGTCCATGGTGACGAATTCCTCTTGCACGGCCGCAGGACCTCCCCGCCCGGGATTGAGCAACGAAACTGTCGGTCCGATGAGTTGGTAAAAATCTTTGTCGCCCGACACGATCACGACGTGGACACCGGCCTCGCCGGCCGTGGTAGCCAAGGTGCCGATCACGTCGTCGGCTTCGTAGCCGTCAACGGTTACAAGCGGGATCTGAAATGCTGCCAGCAGCTGTTCGATGCGTTCGACCGATCGATCGAAGGTGTCCTGCAATTCCGCATTCAGTTTTTCGCGTGTGGCCTTGTAGTCCGGGTACATCTCCTTGCGGAATGAGGTGCCGGCATCGTGTACCCACGCTAGATACTCGGGCTGGTACTGCTCGCGGATGCGGAGCAGGAAATTCGACACGCCCCACGCGGCAGACGTGTTCTCGCCTCGTCCCGTGGTCAAGGGGCGCGCGATCATGGCGAAGAACGCCCGGTAGATGATCGCGTACCCGTCGACGAGGAAGAGCTGAGGTCGGGGAAGTTTCACCATGATTGGAAGGAGTATACAAAAAACCCCACCGGCAAACCGGTGGGGTTCTCGATAGGGATAGCGGGTATGACTTCAGCCCGGACGCTGTACCTTCGCGGCGTGAAGGCCTTTGTCACCCGTCTCCACCTCGTACTCTACTTCCTGTCCCTCGATGAGCGTCTTGAACCCCTCCATCTGAATGGAGGAAAAATGAACAAACACGTCCTCACCGCCACTCTCTTGCTCGATAAACCCATAACCCTTCGCGTCGTTGAACCACTTCACCTTCCCTTTCGACATCTGGGTACTCCTCCTGCAAATAAGACTGGGTGCCTGTGTGCTGCCGATCTACCACGAAAATCGATCCTGGCAATTCTGTCGCAATGAACGCCAACCTGTCAAGCGTTGAACATCACGGCGTCGCAGGCCCGTGCGGCGCCACGGGCCGTAACGTAAAGTCGCACATGGAAGTACGCCAAAAATGAATGGAGACGGGTAGTCGCTCAGACCGAAAACCAAACGACCGCGGCAACGCCCGGAGCAAGAACCAGGTTGTCATCCAACGGCTTTGACCAGCGCTCGATGGCCGCCGCCGCCGCCGAGGCAACACCAATGGTCACCAACGGGAGTCCGAGAAGGCTCAACACCCCGAGGGATGCGACCATCGCCGCTAAGGAACCGAGCCAGCTCTTCGGCGCACCGCCACCCCACCGACGCCCCACCAGTGAGGCCGTCGGGTCGGCAATCGCACCGACGAGAATCCCGGCGGCCGCGCCGGGCGCAGGTACCCATGCTGCGCCGACATATCCTAGCGCCAACCAAAAGGCACCGCTTGGTTTGCGCGACTCCTCAGGCCGGAAGGCCGGCACCGCCCGCGAGAGGACACCGCCGAGTCTCGGGTTCCGAAGCCGCAGTAATTCAAAGACCATCGCCACCGCGGCGAGACCGGAAATCCAGACACGAAACGTGCCCCAGCCGATGAACTCACCAACCAAGACGAGAAGTGCTGTGCTGAGATGGATGGTGCGCCGAAGGGCGCTGCTGCTCACGGGTCGATACTCTTGCCGTACAGGGCGCGGTATAGCTCACGGTTCCTGAGGAGCGTCTGGACGTAGCCGCGAGTCTCCCGGAAGGGTATCCGCTCGGTGAATAAGAACCAATCGCCCGCCTGCGCTTCCGGATACCTCATCCAGCGGCGCACACGCGAGCCACCCGCGTTGTACGCGGCCAGAGCGAGAACAACCTCGTCGTTGTACTGCCGGAGCATCTGGGCCAGGTGTGCCGCGCCGAGATGGACATTGGCGTCGGCCACCCCCAGGAATGTGCTATTCCAGTCGACGTGCAGCTGACGAGCCAATCCCCTCGCCGTAGCGGGCATGAGCTGCATCATCCCGCGGGCTCCGGCGCGCGATGTCGCGTCTGCGTCAAACGCGGATTCTTGTCGGACCAACGCGACCAGCAAGAACGGGTCGAGTTTGAATTCCGCAGCCTCACGCTCGAGTAAATCGCGATGGGGCCAGGGAAAAATGATCCGCAGCACTCGCGGATCGTTCAAACTGTGGAGGCCGGCGATGCGCCACCCGATGCCTACCGCAAACCTGGCCTGCCCACGCGCGATCAGCCCCTCCGCTACGTCCATCAGTTCCGACACCTCCCAATGATCCGGGTCGCTCAGGTGACGTATCAGTGCGGCCGGCTCGTCGTCCAATTCGGCCGCTTGCAGCAAGTCCAGCACCGCAAGCTCGCGTTGCACGTCGACAGAGGGGACCGGAGTCGGTTTGGGAGCAAAAGCCGGATCGGGGAGCCCGGCCGCGAGTCGGGCCATCGTCCCGTAGTAGCCGATGGAGTCGCGCCGGGCAAGCGTCGTCCACTCCTCAAGCGCCGTTGCCGTGTCACCCAAGTCCCGCGAGAGACGCGCAATCTGATATTGCGCAGCGAGCGAACGGGCGCCGTTTTGCTCAACTTCGGTACGGAAGACCGCGATGGACTCCTCGAGATCTCCTCGTGCCAGCGCACGGGCACCGAACCTCGAACGGGCGTCTGACGCGAAGCGGTCTCCGGGCCACTTCTCATTCAGGATCTTGAAAATGCTGTCGGCCGCTCGCACCCTCCGCTGATCCTGACGAATGTCACCCAACAAGAACATCGCGGCCGGCGCCCTCGAATGATCGGGGTACTCGTCGAGAAAAGCACCGAGCGTTTGGATCGCTCTGGTGCGCTGGCCCAATCGTACGTAGGTTCGGGCGGCCCGGTAGCCCGCCTCGGCCGCCTCCTCGCCCTCCCGTGCCGCGGCGTTTTGGTAAATGCGAAGTGCTCCCCAGCGATTGCCACTCCTCTCGGTGACCTCACCGTGGAAGAGCAACGAGGCTATGGCCGAGTCGGAGGCGACGACCGCCGCAGCCGAATGCGTCACAGCGTCAACAGCGCGACCGTATCTGAGGATCGCGCTCGCTACCGCCGTGTGCTCGCCCACGCTCGCCGGCGGAGACTCGGCCAAGGCCGCCTCCACACCCCTCAGGGCTTGCTCGCGCTCGCGAACGGCTACGGCGCGGTAAATCAGTTCTCGAGCACGTTCGTCCTCACCGACGCTGCGCGCAAGCACACCCGCGGCGGCAAACCGACCAACGTCGGCAAGCACCTCGGACGCCCCCCATTCGTCTCCTGCCTTCTGCAACCAGCTAGCCCAAACCGTCGCCGCCAGCTCGCGGCCCGCGTCCGGCACCAACTGCAGCAGCTCGATGGCCCGGGTCTCATCCCTGATGATCGCGGCCTCGCGTAGCGCCATCCATCCGGCGGCATCAGGGAAATCCAACGCGGCTTGGCGGTACAACTCCGCCGCAGTTCCCATGACCCCACCACGCTCGAACGACCGAGCCGCCCGTGCGCGCAACGTACCTCGCCGTAATCCCGAGGCATGGTTCGCAGCCAGGTCGAACACGTTGCCTGCTTCGAGAAAAGCGCCAACCGCATACTGCGATGCAGCGTAGACAGCCAACGGGGCACCCTCACCCATCGAATCCGGCAACAGATGCCGCGACAGAAGTTCCAACGCGTTCTCAGGACGGCCAAGGGCAAGTTCCGACTCCGCCGCCGCGAGCACGTCCGCCATCGCGGCGGAATCCGCCGATACCCGAGCGGCCAATCCGATCGACGCATGCCAAGGTCCTAGCCATCCGGAGCCGGCGTGAGCCACTTCCTGAGCGCTGGCCGAAACGCACACTACTGCAAGCGCCACGACCACACTTGCCGGGCGAAAGACTCCTTGCCGGATGGAGAAAAGTGCTCCCAAACTTGCCGTCCATGACATGGCTACGTTTCTATGTCTCCCTTTTCAACTTGCCGAATTTCAAAATCAACGATTACTTTCGCCCACTCCTATGGCACAAGAAAACCTCTCGGGACGGACGGTCGCCGGATACCAACTCATCGAGCCCGTTGGTGAAGGCGGTACCGCTTTGGTCTACCGCGCCGAACACCCCGACCGCGGACGCTGCGCCGTCAAGATTCTCAAGCCGCGCCTGCGCAACGACGAGAACGCGAGGAAGCGATTCCTACGCGAATCCGACTACGGTGCCCGCGTCCAACACGAGAGTGTCGTCCAAACCTACGACTATGGCGAGGAAGACGGCTTGGTTTACCTCGCCCTGGAGTGGGCCGAAGGCGAGCCCCTCTCGGACTTCGTCAAGCGAAGCGGCCGGCTCGACCCAAAACTGGTAGCGAACATCCTGACCCAATTGGCAGGCGCGCTCGGCGCCGCCCATGCATCGGGCATCATTCATCGCGATTTGAAACCCGAAAACATCGTTTACGATCCCAATACGCAAGGCGTCAAGCTGCTTGATTTCGGCATAGCCCGAGACGCCGAGGCCGATCCGGCCCAGCGGCTCACCCGCACCGGGTTCTTCGTGGGCACCCTACAATATGTGGCCCCCGAGGCTCTTTCGGGCGAGCTCGTCGGACCCTCAGCCGACATCTTTAGCTTGGCGACCATCACGTATAACCTCCTCACCGACCTCCACCCATACGACGGGAGATCCCCGCGAGAATTGTTCCAGCAGCTCCTTACCGCGGACCCACGCCCACTAAACCAAGCCGCAAAGGGGCTGAAATTCTCCAATGCCCTCGAAAAGGCCGTCATGGCTGGGTTGGCCCGTGAGCCCAGCAAAAGGCCCGCGACCGCGGAAAAGTACGCCGAGGAGGTGGCCAAAGCGGCCGCAAACGGCGACGTGGATGGGACCGAAAAAGGAGGCTTGTTTGGCGTGTTCAAGTCGATCATGAGAAAGGAGTAGTAGTATATACTACTACCACAACTGACGTGGTTTCTCTAGCAAATCCTGATCGCGGAGCACTCGTCGAGTTGCTGAAAGAGCGCTCGCTCCAGCTCGGCGATTTCACCCTCTCGTCCGGCAAAAAATCCAAGTATTACGTCGATGCACGTCAAACCACCATGTCCGCGAAAGGCCTCGAGGTCATTGGCAGCCTTGGCGTCGCCATGATTTCCCGGGCTCAATGGGAAGCCGGTTCGGTCGGGGGGCTCACACTGGGCGCCGATCCGGTGGCATACGCCATCTCGGCTGCGAGCCGACGAACGCATCCTGTCCTGGACGCATTTACCGTCCGAAAGCAAGCGAAAGAGCACGGGGCCCGTCGCAGGATCGAGGGCTGTTTCTCCAAGGGTGATCACGTGGTTGTTGTTGAGGACGTGATCACGACCGGCGGATCCGCACTAACCGCGGCAGCCGCTGTTGAGGAAGCCGGTGGCGTCGTAGTTGGGATTCTGGGAGTCGTGGATCGAATGGAGGGAGGGAGAAAGGCCATCGAAGAAGCGGGCTACTCGGTTCAGACCATGACCACTATCCGAGATCTTGGTGTCGAACCCGACTCGCCCGGCTAGTTCCAAACGAGCAACATCAGAGATGGCGTGCCCGTGACTAGCGATTCCCCTGCATCACGTCCTTCTAACAAGGCTCGATTCCGCCCATGGACGGCGGAGTTTTCTGCAGACGACCTCACCGAGCAGCGTCTCAAAGACTTGGCGACGGTCAAGAATAGTATCGGCCGGCGTTGGGCTATCATCGCGGCGGGCGTCGCGCTCTTGTTACTCCTGAGATGGTCTAATCCAACTCAGGTTTTTCTTGTTGCCCTGATAGCGGTGTCCGCTTCGGCGATCGCCGCAAATCTTGCCGTAGTGGCGATCGACCGCGCCGGAGTGTACCGCGGGTGGCTGGTCTACGCTTTGGCGATAATCGATCTCTTCATCGTTGGAGCGTTCGTAGCGCTTGCCGGCCCGGGGGCCGCGGTTGTCGGATTCCTGGTTGCCATTCTCCCCTACACGTTCACCGAGGGCCGGTGGGTGGGTGGGACGCTGGCCCTGGCCTCAGCGGTCTTGTATGTGGCGGCCTCGGCGCTGCACGGAATGTTCTTCGCGATGCCGACAGTTGGCTTTACCGAATTGCCAGGCGCGGTCTTCGTCGAGGCTGCGGTCTTGCTCCTAATCGCAATAACCTTGCGTCGGATGCCTGCCTCTCTCATCGAGCGCATTCGTGTCACCCGCACGGTGATGCGACGGGCAGAGTCGGGGTCGCTGGCGGTCCGGGCTCCAGCAGATCTCCACGACGATCTCGGGTTTCTCGAGACTTCGTTCAACAGGCTGCTCGACGAGATTGCAGAAACGATCGCTACCGTGCAGCGAGAGGGGAACGAGGTAGTCACTCTAGCCGAAGTCTTGTCGCAAGCTTCGGCCGGAGTGCTCGACTCGAATGAGTCCCTGTCAGCGACATCCGCGGAACTCGCTCGAGGTATGGCTCAGCAGCGCGCGTTGGCTGAGGACGGCCGGGAGGAAAGCGCAAAAGCCGCTGCCGAGGCCGGCATGCTCAGTCACAGGGCCGACGAGGTTGCCGCCGAGGCGCGAAACCTGGCCGAAGCAGCCGAACACAGTCGTTCGAGCGTCGAACGCGCCGACGAGGTACTGGTGGCCATCAGCGAGGAGGTTCGTAACACGGCCGAATCGGTGCACGAACTGAGCGGCATGTCGGAGCGCGTTGGATCGTTCGCGCGCACGATCTCCCGGATCGCCCGGCAGACACATGTACTCGCACTCAACGCGGCGATTGAAGCCGCCCACAACGAAGGAGGAGGAGAAGGATTCGCGACCGTCGCCGACGAGGTCCGTTCCCTAGCCGCTGAGGCAGCCGGATCGGCGCGGGAGGTCACCGAGTTGATGGGCGACGTGCTAACGCGCGTGGAGGCCGTGTCACGCGCCATGACGTCGGGTGAGGAGAAGGTGCACGACGTAGGTGTGGTTGCCGGTCAAGCCCAGGTAGCCCTGCGCGATTTGCAGGGGGGCATTTCTCAGATCAAAGACCTCGTGGATGCGACAGCGCAGGTGTCTCAGACACAGGCGGAGCGTATGGCCGGACTCGCGGAGACGATGACCAATGTTGCCACCATTAGCTCTGCGTCGGCAAAACAGGCCGACGGCGCCGCTTCGGCCATGGCGACTCAACAGCAGACGATTGGCGATCTCAGAGCGGCAAGCGCTCAGCTTCCGGAGTTGGCCGAGCGGTTGCGGGCGAGCATCGCACGCTTTTCGGCAACGCAGGACCATGGTATCGTCGCCGACCAGCGTCCGTAGCACTCTCCAAAAAAGGGATCCTGCCCACCGGCCGCCACTCCTCACCAAGGCTGTCCGGGCACAACCATCCCGATTCAAAACGGATGGAAGGTTCGGAATTTCGTCCGGTGGGGCAGGATCATTTGCGACGCGAAGTCGTCGAGGGCAGCACGAAACGAAACCCGCTCGCGGAACTCACCGCCGGTCATGCCGGTGACCGCCTTA
>JAPULP010000053.1 GCA_027294815.1 Gemmatimonadota bacterium
TTCACCGATCTCACCAACGACCCCGAACAGGAGTACCTCGTCCAGGGCGTGCACACGGGTCTGATCGACGAGCTGGCGCTGGCGGGGGCTTCGGTCATCGCCCCGAGATCCGTGATGCAGTACCAGAACTCCGACAAACCAATACGCGACATCGCCCGAGAACTGAGTATCGACGCGCTCATCGAGGGCTCGCTGGAGCGCACAGGAGACAGCTTGTGGATTCGGGTCCAAATGATTGACGGCCGCACGGAGGAGCCACTGTGGACCCGGAGTTTCGCCGGTGATCTGAGGAACATCCTTGGGCTCGAGCGCCAGGTGACGCGCGCGATCGTCGACGAAATCCAGTTAGCCCTGACGCCGGAGGTGGAAGCCCGCTTGGCCGGCGCCCGCCCGGTCAATCCGGAGGCGTACGAGGCCTATCTCAAGGGCCAGTTTCACCTGGGGAGACAGTCGTCTGCGGACCTCGAAGCCGCGCTCCAGTACTTCGAGCTCGCCCTGGAGAAAGATCCGAACTACGCGCTGGCCTACGTCGGTATCGCCCAAGTCTGGGGCTCGCGGCAAGTATTCGGCATCGCGCCGCCTCATGAGGCAGGCCCACGCGTCAAGGCGGCCGCGGAGAAGGGCATCGAGTTGGATAGCACGCTCGCGGAAGCCCACCACAGGTTGGCAAGCATCAGAACGTGGGGAGAATGGGACTGGGAGGGCGGGGAGGCGGCGTATCGGCGGGTCATCCAGCTCAACCCCAATTATCCGCCGGCGCGCGCGGGCTACGCGTCCCTCTTGCAGATCCTGGGGCGTCCGGACGAAGCGATTGTGCAGATTGAGCGTGCCTTGGAACTGGACCCATTCAACGAATCGTTCCAGGGGTTCTATGCCCTGGACTTGCTCATCGCACGGCGGTATGACGAGGCCATCGCGCAGCTCCAGAACGCGCTCAAAACGGCACCAAACAACCCGATGTTGCATACCGGGCTGCGCGATGCATTCCTCGCGAAGGGAATGTATGACGAGGCGTTGGCAGAATGGAAGGCGTTGTTTTTCACACCGGGCGAACGTGGACTCCCAGAAGCCATGGACAGCGGCTACGCGGAGGGCGGCTTCCGCGAGGCCGTGCGTCGCACGGCGGAGACGTGGGCGGCGCGTTCGGACACAATCTATGTTCCGGCCACTGGCGTGGCCGCATTGTTTGCCGCGGCGGGGGAACACCCCCGAGCCCTCGACTGGCTGGAGCGAGGCTTCCAGGTTCGTCACCCCAACATTACTGGTATCGGTATCGGTGTGGGGCCGATTTCCGACAGCCTCCGCGACGACCCGCGCTTCCAGAATCTGCTGCGGCGGATGAACCTGCCGGGAACGAATGATGAATGACGATTCGATATTCATGATTCTCTCATGACCGACCAACTCTCCCGCCTCACCACCGCCCTTGCCGGCCGCTACACCATCGAGGGCGAAGTCGGCGCGGGAGGTATGGCCACGGTCTACCTCGCCCGCGACGTCAAACACCAGCGCAATGTGGCGGTGAAGGTGCTGCGTCCGGAGTTCGCTTCGGCCCTGGGGTCGGAGCGGTTTGTCCGGGAGATTGGGATCGCCGCGCAGCTCCACCACCCGCACATCCTGCCGCTCTTCGATTCGGGCGAGGCTGACGGCTTCCTCTACTATGTCATGCCGTATGAAGAGGGCCAATCGTTGCGCGACAAACTCGCTGCCGAAGGCGAGCTGCCCATCGCCGAAGCCGTGTCCCTGTTGTGCGACATCGTAGGCGCCCTCGCCCATGCGCATCGACATGGGGTCGTGCATCGCGACATCAAGCCGGAGAACGTTATGCTCTCCGATCGGCACGCAATCTTGACGGATTTCGGTGTCGCAAAGGCGGTGAGCCAGGCCTGCGCCGGTGCAAAGCTCACCAGTGTCGGGGTGGCGCTAGGAACGCCCACGTACATGGCGCCAGAGCAGGCGGCTGGGGATCCAGACGTGGATCACCGAGCCGACATTTATGCCGTTGGCGCCCTGGCGTACGAGTTGCTGACGGGCGCGCCGCCGTTCGACGGTGCGTCGGCACAGGAGATCATGGCCGCACACCTTACCAAGCCTCCCGAACCGTTGTCCTCGCGGCGCGAGACGATACCGACGGCACTCGAGTTTGTGGTTTTGACGTGTCTTCAAAAGCATCCAGCCGATCGGTGGCAGACCGCTGCGGAGCTTCTATATCGGTTGGAGAGCTCCGTCACGCCGTCTACTCCTGTGAGCGTTCCCGCTGTCGAGGTGCGGAGGGTCGTGGACCAAACGTTCAAGCTCACGGCCGAGGTGTGTCGGAAACTGGACCGGGAGACGCTGGATCCCCGAATCATCGGCGATAGACAGCATTACTTGGACAACAAAGTCGCATCCGATGTGATGGTGGTATGTCACCACGGTATGGGACTCGACCAACGCGAGTTCGAGGCGACGCTCCTCGAGATACCCTTCCGAGGTATTGCACCGACGCTGTACGGCTTCGAGCCCAATGCCCGCCGGCGTCACCGACTGCGTCTTCACGACCAGGTCACGCTGCAGCGCGAAATGCTGGCAGAGTTGATTCGCACCGAGGATCCCAACGTCGTGATATTGGTCGGCTTCTCCAGCGGGGCCGACCTTGCCTTCCAGATGCTCGAAACCCCGCTCGACGCTCCGCACCAAGTCGACGGGCTGTTGTCGCTCGATTGCAACCTGAGCCTGAATACATGTTTCGTTTCCCGTCGTATTGCGTCCATTTCTGAACATGGCGATGCGTTACTTCGGGATTTTGCCGAGTTTGGGAGTACGGTGAGTTCGGTCGGAGAATGGGTCAACCTGCACGACTATCTCGTCAAGGTCTTTCGAAAGTTCCCTGGTGACCTGGAAGGACTAAAGGCTTTTGCTGCGGATGTCGTTGGGCCGTTCGAGAGCGGCGACCCACTGTTTGTCTCATGGTACCGCTCGGCGAGTGCCGCACTCCGAACGCTGCGTTGTGTTTTCTCCGACACCGAGATGTACAATCAGGGCCTCGACCAGCTAAAGCTCGAGCATATCGATAGCGGAATCCTCGGTGAACACTACGACGAAGCCTCGCTTGTGACGGAGCTCGATGCCGATCATTTTGATCTTCTGGATAGCGATCGGCTGGCGCGCCACCTCGAGGCTGTGGTAACCGCGGTTCGGGAATAACGCGAAAAGGGTGGGGTGTATGGACAGAAGGGGTCTGATCAAAGCCGCTGGGATGGGTGCCCTAGGGCTGGGTTTCGGTGGTTGTGCTGGCGGTGCAGCCCGAACGGCGCTCGTGCGGCCGCGAAGGACCGTCAACCTCGTGCCGGTCGAGGCTGCGTGGGATCGGATCATCCGGACGACCGTTGGGCTGCGCCCGCACCGCCCGTCCGGCTTTGTCGTCCGGGCTGAAAAGTTCGATGACAAGACCGTCCTGCACAACTACGGTCACGGCGGTGCTGGCCACTCGCTCGGCTGGGGCACCGGCTATTTGGCCACCGAGTTGGCGTTGGAGCACAGCGACCGGCGTGTGGCAGTCATCGGCTGTGGCACGGTAGGGTTGACCGCGGCGAGGCAACTACAGCGCCGTGGCTTTGCAGTCACCATCTTCGCCATGTCGGTGCCGCCCGACACTACCTCGAACATGGCCCTCGCCGGATTCACCCCGAACTCGGGGCTGGTGGACGACGACCTTCGGACGCCGGCGTGGGATGCCCAAT
>JAPULP010000054.1 GCA_027294815.1 Gemmatimonadota bacterium
ACGTCGCGGTGAACGATGCCCTTCTTGTGGGCGTAGTCGAGGGCCTGTCCGATCTTGTCGAGCAGGTCCAGGCCGCGCACCGGCGCCAACCGGTTTTCGATCTTGCCGCGCAAGTCACCTCCGTCCACGTACTCCATGGAGATGTCGAGGAGATCGTCGGCGCTACCGATGTCGAAAATGGTGACGATGTGGGGGTGGCGCAGGGAGGCGATGATGCGGCCTTCCTTCAGGAAGCGCTCGAAGAAATCCCCGGATTCGTCGGAGGTGGTGTTGAGGGTCTTGAGGACGATTTCGCGATCCAGGGACTGTTGAATGGCGAGGTAAACCGTCGCCATCCCGCCCCTGCCAATGGTGCGCTTTACGTCATAACCCGGGATCTCCATCACACCGGATTATAGTCGTGCCATTTCCCCATGATGTGGATCGATTAGCCGTTTTCAGCCACTTTGCCTGGGTTCGGCGGCTCCTGGACCGAACCCGACCCGGCCTGGCCTCGGGCGGGCCGCCTGCACCTTGCCCGGCAGCGGAAATCCCGTCGCCCGGGGATGGGGTTCTGGCGGGCCGGGCCGCGCCACCAGCCTCGTGCTGTTCGCCACCATGCCCGGTATCGTCGCCATCATGTCACCGCTGGCGGGCGAGCTGGCCGCTGCGACCCAGTTCCCGGTGATCACGGTGCTCATGACCATCGTCAACGGCTACACCCTGGTGGTGTTTCCGTATCAGGCCGGCCCGATCGTATTCGCGTTGATGCTGGGCGGCGCCCGCTTTCGTGATGCCGTGAGATTGATGCTGCCGCTGCTGGTGATCAGCGCGGTCGTTTTGATTCCGCTCACCTACCTGTGGTGGCGCTTTCTGGGTTATCTGGGCTGAGCTCCCGGGATACTGGAGGCCCCCTGTTTTTCGCGTATAGTGACTCCAGGTGCCATCCCAGCGGCACCGGAGAGGCCAACCATGGCGGACGAATTTGCCACCTTCTCGCACATTCGCCTGAAACCCGGGACCAGCTTCTCGCGGCCACCGGAGCTTCCCCGACTCGTGCACCTGGACAGCCCCGCCCTGGAGGTGATGACGGACTTCCGGGTCGTGTACGCCGTCACCGCCGATCCCCACATCGCTATCGACGAAGCGCTCGAGACCATGAAGGTACGTGGCGTGCGCCTGCTGCTGGTCACCGGAGGGGGCGATCACATCCTCGGATTGGTCACTGCCAAGGACATCCAGGGCGAGAAGCCGATCAAGATCGCCCGGGAATCGCGCATCCCGCATTCCGCGATTACCGTCGAGGCCGTCATGACACCCCGGTCCTCCATCGAGGTGCTCAACATGCTGAGTGTGCGCAACGCTCAGGTCGGCCACATCGTCGCCACCCTGCAGGCGCTCGCCCGCCAGCACGCTCTGGTCGTCGAGGTGGACCCGGAAACCAAGGCGCAATGCGTGCGGGGGATCTTCTCCACCAGCCAGATCAGCAAGCAGCTCGGTGTCAACGCCGCCGAGGTCGTGATACGGGACTCGTCACTGGCGGAAATCGGCGAGGATATTCACTAACGCGAGAGGGCTACCGTAACGGGACACCCATGATCTGAATTGGCTGGGGGAGAGGGATTCGAACCCCCGCTGGCGGAGTCAGAGTCCGAGTTTCGCAACTAAGGGCAACGAACGGCGACAAAGAACAGCAACCGAATCAGCGACTTGAGTGCTTCGCAGTTTGGTGGTTTGTTGCAGATTCTCGTGATTGTTTGCCGTCAAGTGTCCCACCAGTGTCCCATGGGGCCGGTTGGGCACACCCCCGGTGGGGGTATCGATTTCGGGGGTCCCACGGATGGGCACCGCAAAACAAATGCGCGGGAGGCCGTGGAGGAGGCGGCGGTGCCATCGCGCCAGGGCGTGCTTGCCTCAGGTCACGCAGCGTCTCACGCGATTCATAGTCATCCCAATACCTTCTTGGCAATGGACGCGAGACTCTGGGTTGATTTGATAATACCCTCGACACGACTGGCTTGAGCGAGGTCGCCAGCCCGGAGCTACGTGGACGATTCAACTGCCCGCGTGACAGTTTTTCGATCTGCGATGCACGACCACTGCATTGAGCGCCTTATCGTGCTCGAGATGGCGGGTATCCCGGGCGCTATCGTGCAGACGGAAAGCGACTTCGCGGTGCTCGTCGAATCCGCGGACGTGGATTCCGCGACCAAGGAGCTCGCGCGCTATGAGGAGGAGAACCGTGATCGGGTTCCGGAGTCCTCCGTATTTCCCAAGGTTTCGAACGGCTGGGTCGGCGCGATTATCTTCGCCGCGGTCCTCTTGCTGGTCTACGTGCTCCAGCAGCATCAGGCTTTCGCGCTCGACTGGTGGGCAGCCGGCATAGCCAAAGCGGGCCTCATCCGCCAAGGCGAGTGGTGGCGAATCATCACCGCACTCAGTCTTCATGCGGGCGTGCTCCACCTGGCGGGAAACCTCGCTTTGGGCGGCCTCTTCGGCTTGCTCGCAAGCCAGCGTTTCGGCTACGGACTGGCGTGGTGCGGAATCTTGCTCGCGGGCGCGCTGGGAAATGCAATCAACGCTGTCCTCCAGGCGGCGACACACGCCTCGGTCGGGGCGTCAACGGCGGTGTTTGGAGCGTTGGGCATACTCGCGGCTCATACCTGGAGAACAGAAGCCAGCCGCCGAGAACGCGCTGTCTATCGTTGGGCCCCCATGGTGAGCGGTGTGTTGTTACTGTCTTTCTTGGGGATGGCTGGAGAACGGACCGACGTTGTCGCCCACGTAGCGGGCTTCGGGTCGGGAGCGTTACTTGGCGCCCTATTCGGGTCGGTACACAGAGAGTGGCTCGTGCGCCCACGGTTGCAGCTTGCGTTAGGGGCTACTGTCCTCGGGGTGCTGACTCTGGCCTGGATTTTCGCCTTGGCGTCAGTATGACCGCCTGATTCGTAATCAGTAGGTCGGTGGTTCGAGTCCACTCACCGGCACCAGCAATTTCAATCACTTATCTGATTTCTTATCGCGGTTGCTGGAATTTAGGTAACACATAGGTAACGCCTGCGGGCGATGCTGAGGGTAGTTTTAGTCCGACTCAGATGCTGGGGAGGAGCACCTATGAAAGCAGCCCTTTCGCGTGAACGGCCTGCCCGAGCAGCCGAGCGGAAGCGAGGACTGGCGCTGCGTAATGGCGCGAACTCGAAGCGGTTGTTATGCGCCATTACGCTTGAGGTGTATTAGTCGGCACCCGACCTGGCAGACAGTGTCGGGAGAGTTTGAAACTAGAGAAAGTCACGCTCAACTAGCGAATGTCTTAGATCGACCCTAACCGGTCATTCAGGAAACGCGCCTTGGTATGCTTACGAACCGTCAGCCACAGACAGCTCACGTCATTCGATTTTATTCGGTATACTAAGGATGCACTTCCATCACAGCATCGAGGATTTTGTCTGTATCTTCAGGGACTGTCTGTATTTCTAGGGTCCAGACGGGAACAAACGTACCAGACTGCGCTTTATAGCTGGAGAGATCGCTCAGGGTGCTGGCTCCTCATGGTTGGCATCGCACCAGAATACAATGTTAACCGGGATTCCCCAGTTGAACTTTTCGCCCCTGAGTCGCACCGCGCCCTGAACTGCGACAATGTCATCCTCGCTGATCAGGGTCGCCTCGTGAAAGCCGAGACGACCCTGATCATCTCAAGTGAATACGCTATCGATGACGACACCTTGGTAGTGGAGGTTGGCGTTGAGTATTGTGCTGAATTCGGCTAATACGTTACAGGGCTACTTAGTCCTCACATCACCAGAAGACAAGAATGCAACCCAATTGTATACGTTCTCGCCATCTGGGTTTTTGAGCGTGATACATACTGCGTCTTTATCGCCGTCGAACATCCACCCCCGAAAGTGCCAGCCGGGCTGAGCTTTTCCGTTCACAATCACCGAGCCCTTTGGGCCTATGATTCTGGCGATGTAGTCCAACCCGCGCGCTTTAACCCCGACAACATCACGGTTCTTAGGATGGGGCTCCATCTTGACCATATTGCTGCTGACCATCAGGTTCAGGTCGTGATCCCTAAGAAACATCTGCCCTACGACCTTA
>JAPULP010000055.1 GCA_027294815.1 Gemmatimonadota bacterium
GTCTTCCAGTGAAACGTACATGACCCAACAGCGCTTTCCACTGGCCTGCAGCCGCTCCATCTGATCGTCGGCCAACTGTTGGAGCATGAGGTCGGCGCCGCCAGATTTCATGTGACACCATACGAGCGAACCCCGCTCCTCATGGGAGTGAGTGATGTCGAAACCAAAGTACTCTCGGTAGAAATCGACCGAACGCTCGATATCGGCGACACCCAGGCTTGGGATGAGTTGTTCTAATGGCAACTTGGTCTCCGGGAAACTTGTCCTGCAATCTGACCTAAAAGCCCCGGAAGCGCTTTACCACATCTGGACCTAGAAACGAAACCCCCACTCGGGCGGGCGGAACTGTTGCCACGGTGGCACGGACGCCCACGGTGCATCTTTACTCCGCCCGCATCGCTTCCATCGGATCCACCGCGGCCGCGCGGCGCGCTGGCAGATAGGCGGCGAGAAGCGCGACGGTGAGCAGGGCCAGCGGTGCAGCCGTAAACACCACCGGATCGCGGACGCTCACCTCGAAGACGAGCCCGGCAACAACGCGGCTGGCAACAAGAGCCACACCAACACCTCCGACGATGCCTACCAGGGTCAGCACCATTCCCTGCTTGACTATCAGTCCCAGCACCCTGCTGTGATCGGCACCGAGCGCGATACGCAACCCGATCTCACGAGTCCGCCGCGCGACGGTGTACGCCATCAGGCCGTAGATACCGACTGCACCCAACACCAACGCAATAATCGAAAACACGCCCATCACCAACCCCAGGAATCGTTGATCCGAGACGGAACGTGTCACGACGTTGTGCATCGTTTGCACGTTAGCGAGCGGAAGGTTGGGATCTATCGATTTGATCACGTCCCGAACGCGCGTGATCGTCGCGATCGGCTCGGTCGTACTACGCACCACAAACGTCGCCTGGCGCGTCGCAAACCCTCCGTAGATCGCACCTCCTTGTTGACGAGGCACAAAGATCCGTGCGACGAGCCCCTCCCCCAATCCAGCTTGCCGCACGTCGCCCACCACTCCGACAATCGTCATGTCGGGATTGGTGTTGCCGGACGCCAGGCCCATCTTGATCAGCTTTCCTATCGCATCACCATTAGGCCAGTAGGTCTTCGCCATCGTCTCATTCACGATGACAACCGCCGACGCCTCCGCCCGATCGGTCGTCTTGAATCCGCGGCCGTTCAGGAGAGGAATCGCCAACGCCGAAAAGTATCCCGGAGACGCGAGCTGAAACTGTGCATTCCAACTTTCACCCTCTGCTCGTACGCGGTTGACGAGTGTCAGGCTCTCCGGTGACGCCGGCCCCCGGAGCGGCAGAGTGCGAATCGCACCGGCCGCCGTCACACCCCGGAGTCCTTCGACCCGTTCGACAAGCTCGGCATGGAAACGCGCAACGTCGCTCTGCTCGGGATAGGTCGCCGCATTCAGCGAGAAATCCATCGTGACTACTCCGTCCGGTGAGAACCCGGGATCGACCTTGAGTAACTGGCTGAAACTCTTGATCAACAGTCCGGCGCCAACGACCAGCACGACCGCAAGCCCAACCTCCCCGACCACCAGCATCCGTCCTATGGGAAGTCGTGTGTTACCTCCCGCCGACGAGGCGTTTCCTTCCCTAATAGTGGCCATGGCATTGCTGCGGGCGGCCACCAACGCCGGCATCATCCCGAAAATCAACCCGCTGGCCAAGGCGACTACCGTGGTGAACGACAAGACGACACCGTCGATCCCCACCTGGGACAATCTCGGCAGATCGGCAGGACCTGCCAGTACGAGAAACCGAACGCCCAGAACAGCCAATCCCAAGCCCGCCGCCCCACCAAGCAGAGCGATTATGCTGCTCTCGGTCAAAACCTGAGAAACCAACCTTCCACGACTCGCGCCAAGGGCAGTCCTGATGCCGATTTCGCGACGGCGATCTTCCGATCGTACCAACATGAGGTTCGCCACGTTCGCAGATGCTATCAGGAGGACGATCGCAACGGCTCCCGTGAGCATGAGCAACGCCGGCCGCACATCGCCCACCATCCGCTCGTGCAGTGACCGTACAACAACGGGATGGTTGTTGGACGGTCCGTGCCTGTTGGGAAACTCCGAACTCCATCTGGCAATGAGCGTCGCGATCTCGACCCGGGCGGACTCGATCGTAGCACCTTCGCTCAAACGACCGACCATCGAGATATAGTGCGACGACCGACCGGCGAGGTTCTGCGGATCGATGACGTTGAGCCGGAGAAGCTCCACCTCTCCACCCGGAAAAGAGAATGAAGCGGGTAAGACGCCGATCACTGTCGCGGGGAGCCCCTGGATCAACACCGAACGCCCAACGACGCCCGGGTCACCGCCGAACGACCGCCGCCACAATCCGTCCGCGAGCATGATGACATTGTCCGCCCCGGGGCGATCTTCCCCAGAGACGAAACCGCGGCCCAGTGCCGGCGCCACCCGAAGAATGTTGAGCAAGTTGGCCGAGATCGCAGCGGCGGTTACACGCTGCGGGTCGTCGACACCACCCAAATTCACGCGGCCCGTCCAAAACCCAGCCACGTCTTCAGTGACCGCCACCGCTTCTCGCAACTCTATGTACTCGGGCTCCGACGCGACAAACTCGTGAACCTGTC